>JAHQWY010000308.1 GCA_029856445.1 Promethearchaeia archaeon | reverse complement strand
ATAGATTCAATATAATTCTGCTGTTCACCTAATAACGAAATTTTAATTTTAAAATTATCAACATTATCAGAACTAAAGTGCTGCACTTTTAATCGGAGATTAAGTAATGAGTTTTCATAATTATCATCAAAGGTGTTATATACAAAAAAATCTCTGATATGTATTTTTGGCACTGAAAATAAGTAAACATCCCTATAAATACCACTTAATCTCCACATATCCTGATCCTCTAGATAACTCCCATCAGACCAGCGATACACCTCTACTGCTAAAATGTTATTGTCTTTTTGAATAAATTTAGTTATATTAAATTCTGCTGGAGTCATTGAACCTTGACTATATCCAATTCTACTCCCATTTATCCACAAATAAAATGCTGACTTAACACCATCAAAATGAATAAAAACCTCTCGACCATCCCACTCATCTGGGATTGTAAACTCGGTTCTGTATGATCCCACAGGATTATACTCATGACTTATTTTAGGTATGTCATTTTTTCTTATACTACGAGGATATCTTATATTCAAATAAATCGGGATTCCATAGCCATGCATTTGCCAATTACTTGGCACTGGAATTTTATCCCAGTTATTTACATCATATTGTATCTTATAAAAATCTTTAGGACGATCTGCTGGCTTTTTCACCCAATTAAAGTACCATTCACCATTTAAAGATTTGTAAAATGTCGATTCTTCACGATTTCCTTTTAATGCATTTTCTAGATTTTTATAAGGAATAAGAGTGTTATGGGCAAGTTCCTTATTTTGCCCGATCATTTCAGCATTTTCCCAATCCAACCGTTCTTCCATTATCTTTCTAGTGATTTAATTATTTATTGTAGATAAAAAAATCTAAAAAACTTAAAAAACAATTTGTTTTATCAGAAATATGAGAATTCTCTATTTCGACATCGACACACTAAGAGCAGATCATCTTAGTTGTTATGGTTATCACCGTAATACATCCCCTAATATTGATGCAATAGCGAAAGAAGGTACAATTTTTAAAGAATGTTATGTTTCCGATGCCCCATGTTTACCCTCTAGAGCCTCTCTTTTTACGGGTCGATTTGGGATACATTCTGGTATCGTCGGACATGGTGGAACTGCTGCAGATTTACGATTAACTGGTAAGATACGAGGATTTCAAGATCAATATTTGCGTTATAATTGGATCAGTATGCTCCGAAGGGCAAAATTATATCCTGTCTCTATATCACCTTATGCAGAAAGACATTCTGCTTTTTGGTTCTATTCCGGATGGAAAGAAATGTATAATCCAGGAATGAGAGGTTTTGAAAGAGCAGATCAAGTTTTTCCCTATGCTGAGAGGTGGTTAAAAGATAATAGACAAAAAGATAATTGGTTTTTGCACATTAATTTTTGGGATCCTCATACACCATACCGTACTCCTATATCATTTGGAAATCCCTTTAAAGATAAACCTGCTCCTTCCTGGTTAACCCAAGAAATCATAGATAACCATAGAAAAAGCTATGGACCACATTCTGCTTGTGAACCATCTGGATTTACAGACCAAGATCTTTCTCAATGGTTTCCTAGATTAAAAGGATTAAAAGAAATTAGAAATTTAGATGATTTCAAGCAATGGATTGATGGATATGATACGGGAATAAGATTTTCCGATGAATATATCGGAAAAATTATCGAAATACTTAAAGAGGACGATATCTATGATGAGGTTCTTATTATTATAAGCTCTGACCATGGGGAAAATCAAGGCGAATTAAATATTTATGGAGATCATATGACTGCTTGTCACATAACAAATAGAGTTCCCATGATAATAAAATGGCCAATGAAAAATTGGAAAAAAGAATATAATTCATTAATCTACCAAACTGATATCGCGGCCACAATTGTAGAAGGATTAGGATTGAAGGTCCCTGATTTTTGGGATGGTAAAAGTTTCTTTAGTAATATTGAAAATAATAAAAAGTTTGGGAGGGAGTTTCTCATCATAAGCCAGAATGCATGGAGTTGTCAACGCACTGTAAGATTTGATAATTGGGCACTAATCAAGACGTACCATACAGGTTTAAAGAATTTTCCAGAAAGAATGCTTTATGATTATGAAAAGGATTTTCACATGATAAATAATATAGCAGAGGAAAAACCAGAAATAGTAAACTATGGATTAAAACTTCTCGAGATATGGTATAAAGAAATGCTAGAAAAAGAACCAAAGAATGAAGACCCCATGAAAATTGTATTAAAAGAAGGTGGTCCATTTCACACCAGGGGAATGTTAGACAATTATTTAAAGCGATTGCAAAAATCAGGAAGACAAGATATGATAAAGACTATTCAAAATCGTAAGGAATCTTACAATATATGATTTTGAGAGAAAAAATTTAGAAAATTTTAAAATTTTAAATAGGACTAATGTTAAAATAACTCTTAGTGAAATTATATTTGTGACCTAGATTACTCATGAACATTAATATTGATTTATTAAAAGAATTTGAAAAGAATCTTGATACTATCCATCCAGAAAAAGGAAAAATTCCTATTAAAATACTTGGATTTGGAGAAATTAGCTTGGTTTTCGAAATCCTTGATGATCCGGCACATTTGGCTTATAAAAGAATACCCATTTTTGACAATGAAAAACAAGTTAAGAGACATATTTGGGCATATAAAGAATATTGTAGAATTCTAAGTGATGAAATTGGATTAAATCTTCCTGATCATGATGCCATATGGTTTAAAAATAAAAAAGGGGAGATAAAATTTTATTGTGTTCAACAAAAGATCAATCCCGACGCCGTTGGTAATAAAATTATTCACTACGTTTCTGATAACGAGGTTGAGACTTTAATTATTCTTGTTATGAGAGAATTAAAGAAAGTGTGGACTCTAAATAGAGAAAACCCTGATTTAGATGTTGGTATCGATGGACAAATATCTAATTTCGTCGTTGTTAATTATGACCAAAATAATCCAAATATCTCTGATACATCAGAATTACTCTATTTAGATACAAGTACTCCGTTATTTCGAAAACATAATATTGAAGCAATGGAAGCAGAATTATTCTTAAAAAGTGCCCCATCTTTCTTGAGATTTTTAATTAAAGCTCTTTTTGTACAAGAAGTTGTAGATCGTTATTACGATTGGAGATTAGTAGCAATAGATTTAATAGCCAATTTTTTCAAAGAACAAAAGCCTGAGATAATCCCTCGTTTAATCAGAAGAGTTAATAAATTTTATAGCGAAGAAGCTAATGGCTTTGTAATAGAGCCAATAACTTATGAAGAAGTATATAAGTATTATAAAAATGATAAAATGATATGGGTAATTTTTCAAAATGCAAGAAGACTTGATAGATTTATCAAAACTAAGTTGTTAAAAAAAACATATGACTTTTACTTGCCAGAAAAAATTAAACGGTGAAAATAGAAGGCTCTTTCTTCTTGTTTTCTTGAGTAGAAATCCACATCTTTTTACAAGCTTCAGAGCAGAAAACATGAATAGTAGTAGGTTTTTTAATATCAAAATACTGTATCTTTGCTCCTCCAATAATATCCTTTTTACATTCCGATATCTAATGATCGACATTTTCAACCACTACAAATTCATTCTAAATATAAATTAGATTTAGTTTTAATAAATATTGATAATAAAAAAAAATTAAAAATAGAAATTATCGGCTTTAAAATTCAAATATTAAATAATCCTTAGCATGAATATGCCGTATAAACCTAAAGTGTATCTTACTTCAAATGTTTTCTCAGAGAAAGAAATTGGTTCAAATGAAAAAATATCTAAAGCGCTACGTAATGAAATTAAAAATTTATGGCAAGAATTAGAAGAAATTTCAGAATTGAGAGTCTTTAATGGAAGATTTCCATCAGAAGAACAACTTCAAAAAGAAATTGAGCAATTCAACACTGACATTCTAGGATGCCACCTAAGCCATAATATAACTTCAGATATGCTAGAGAATTCGAGAATTTTTACTGTGTGTACAGCAACAGCAGGATTTAATCATATACAAAGAACACAGAAAGATAATATATTAATAACCCATACGCCAAGTGTATTACATGAAACAGTGGCAGATTATACTATTGCTTTAATTATGGCGAACTTAAGGAATTTAATTGATCTTCACGATTATGTATGGAATAACCAATGGACTGAAGCTGATAAATGGGATTTGGACAAAACTCTTTCATCAATAATTACCAATAAGATAATTGGAATTGTTGGATTGGGTGAGATTGGAAAGGAATTAGTGAAGAAATTATATGGTTGGGGGATTAAAATCCTTTATTATGATAATAAACAGATGAAAACTTTTGAAGAAAAATATCCTTTAATTGAATTTAAAGAGAATATTGAAGATATATTTAGAGAATCAGATATAGTTAGCTTACATATACCCTTAAATGAATATACAGAGAATCTAATTAGTCGTCCTTTATTAATTTTAATGAAGGTTAATGCCTTACTTGTAAA
>JAHQWY010000307.1 GCA_029856445.1 Promethearchaeia archaeon | reverse complement strand
GACTAACCACATATATTTCTTCTGGTTTTATTAAAATTTCTAATTTTAAATTGAAAACAATTCAATAAATTTTCCACTAAAAAAAAATGAATTTAAATTTTGCTTAATTCTTCAGAAATTCAATAATCATATTGTTAATTTCTGGAGCTCTAGAGAGCGGTGAATCGTGACCTGCTTTATCTATAACTTTTAATATACTATCTGGAATTTTTTCATGCATTTCTTTCATAATGGATTGTGGCATAATCCTATCATGGGTAGCTGTTATCAACAAAGTCTTGTTCTTTATTTCATTTAGTCTGTCAAATGTATGATGTGTTGCTACAGCCTTCGCTTGCATTATGATGTCATTTTCAGTTGGAGGATCGGTGACATTATTTTTAATTAGATCATCAACTGACCATAAACCATACCATTTTTTATTAGGCTCAGCTTCCATTTGTTTTCGAAATTTGATATGATAACCTGTTCGGATTGATTGCCAAAATGCCTTGTTAGGATCTTCCTTCATTAATTTAAGACTATCTAATCTCATATTTTTATACAATTCAGCTCCAGATTCATCAGGAGTTCCATAATTAGTATTAATCAAAACCATTTTATTTACACGATGAGGGTATTTCAAAACCATATTTTGAACAATCATTCCACCTAAACTCCAACCAATTATATGGGTTTTCTCAATTTTTAGAAAATCCAATAATCCGTTTATATCATCTGCGAAAACTTCCATAGTGTAAGGTGTTTCTGGTCTATCAGATTTTCCCGCACCCCTGTTATCAAATCTTATTACTTTGAAATATTCTGCTAAAGGTTGAGTCTGAGCTATCCAAGATTCCTTTTTTGATCCAAAACCATGAACTAATAATACTGGTTCTCCATCTCCATAAATTTCATAACAAATATTTATACCATTTACAAGTGCAAATTTTGGTTCCATTTTAATTCAGCTTAAAACTAATTTAAAATTTAATGTATAATGATAAATTTACTAATAATTTAGCAATTATTAAATTTGTTCTGATATTATTATAAAAACTCTAATATAGCATTATTTACATCTGGTGCATTAGATTTTGGGGATTCGTGACCTGCTTTTTCTATTACTTTAATTTTACTATTTGATAACAACTTGTTCATCGCAAACATTCTTTCTTTGGGAACAAGGACATCATGAGTAGCTGTAAGTAATAAAGTTTCATGTTTAATTTCATGAAACCTATCAGAAAAATCTAATGTTTTGAAAGAATATGCAACATTTCGAATGTCTTGAGGTGTAGGAGGATCAGTTGCGTAATATTCGATAAGATCTTCCACTGACCATAATCCATGGAATTTCTTTTTCGGATTTGCAAACATTTCTTCCCTAAATTCTTGAGGAAAACCTAATTGAGTACTCTGCCAAAATGCTTTAACAGGATCAGATTTAATTAATTCTAAACCTTTTATTCTAAATTGAATATAAGGTTCCGGATCATACTCTTTAGGTACTTTCATTAAACCTGATGTATTAATAAGAATAAGTTTAGCTACATATGAAGGATATTTCAACACAAAACTTGTGGCTATGATTCCGCCAAATGAAAATCCAACTAAATGAGCATTATCAATCTTTAGGTGGTCCATCAAACCTTTAACATCATCAGCAAACATGTCTATAGTATAATGGTAATTTGGTCTTGAGCTCTTTCCAGCTCCCCTCATATCAATTGTAATAACCTTGAAATGTCTAGATAAATCAGGGATTTGTGCCATAAAGCTCTCTTTTTTGGAGCCAAACCCATGAAGAAGGATTAATGGAAAACCTTCACCTTGAATACTATAACAAACTGTTATACCATTAACATCAGCAAAAGCTTCTGTCATAATAAGTAATAAGAAGCTTAGCTTTTAATAAAATCGATATTTATGTTATTTACCTCAGGTGAGCTTATTAATGAAAAATTAATGATCTAAAATTAGTAAATATTAAGAAAAAATTACATTAAACAAATCGGATACCCGCAATATATGCAATTCCCGTAATCATCCAACTTTAAATTCTTTACTCCAAGATTATCTCGTTCAATTACTGCTTTTGAGCATTTTGGGCAAACAGTTTTATTATATTCATTATCAGGGATATTACCAAGATATACAAATTTTAAACCTTCATTTTTTGCCATTTTATAGGCATTATATAAAGAATTTAAGGGAGTTGGAATAGTAACATCATAAGTATATGATTTGTAGTGTGGAAAAAATCGAGATAAATGAAATGGTGTATCATCTCCTAATTCATTAACGATTCTATTCGAAATGTATCTTATTGTAGAATCATCGGTGTTTAATAGAGTAATAAGAAGTGTAGTAATTTCGATATGGATTCCTAATTCTTTTGCTAGTTTAACGTTTCTCCACACATTTTCTACATTAACACCACAATATTTCTTAACCATTTCTGCATTTCCTTTAATATCAATATTCATTGCGTCAAGTCCTGCATCTCTTAAATCTTTTAAAACGCTTTCCGTCATATAACCATTCGAAACGTAAGTATTATATAATTTATTCTGCTTTGCTAGTCGAAAGACTTCTAAGGAATATTCAAATAATAAAGTAGGTTCATTAAACGAAATAGATGTACCTTGACAGCCTTCTTTTAATGCCAAGTCAATAAATTGTTTAGGAGAAATAAATCTGTTATAATTTTTCATTACTTCTAAAATATTTTTTTCAGGATGGGACATATGGTGATTTTGACACCAGAAACAATCAAAATTGCATCCAAAACTGCCAATTGTAAGAGCTCTACTACCTGGAAAGAAATGATAAAGTGGTTTCTTTTCAATAGGATTATTAGATAATCCCGCATTACATCCGTAAACAATGGTATATATGCATCCATTTAAATTATAACGAGTTTGACAGTGGCCTAATGATCCTTCTGATATTTTACATCTTCTCTCGCAGGTTAAACACTGAATAATTTTATTATTAATTTTTTTCTGATATTTCGCTTTCTTCAAGAAATTATGGTTGATAAAATTTATTTCCGTTGTCATAACCAATTTTACAATAATAATTAATCTAGAATTAGTTAATCTACCTAAAAAACTCTTTAACTACAAGTTTACAAAATTTAATTAATTTTTCTCCTAAATCTGTTCTATTTGTTGATGTGGTTAAAATCCAGTTTTTTTCATATAACTGATCTAAATACTCTCCTTTGGCATCAATTGAAAAAGCAAACACATTGAATGCCTTCTTTACGTCATGTATTTAAAAGCGTTAGCGAAAGTAATTCCCAATAAGGTCTTTCCTGTGCCAGAAGGGCTATACAATAGAATACCCAAGCAAGTTCTTTTATCAAGCGACTTCATTAGATTCTTTAGATAATCAAATCCATCTTTTTGCTGAATATAGCTCATTTTATTAAGGTTTTCTGCGATTAACATCATTTTTACCTTTAATAAATTGATCTAATCTAATATTAAATTCAAATTCTCTGATAGAGAGATGATAAGTCCTATTAATTTTATGTCTTGGTAACTAAGAGATATTTAAAGTTAATATTTAAAAACTAAGTGTTTACCAAATTACTAAAAAAAGATCTGCTCAATCTGAATTCAAGGTGCTAAAATAAGAACAATAACATAAGCAAGCATAAGATTTCCTAAGATAATCCCTGTATCTTTTAAAGAAGTTCTTCCTAATAAATTATTCCTAGGTTTTCGAAAAATGTAAAGTATTCCCAATGGAAAAAAAATAATTGGTAAAAATATCCAATATTTTGTAATAATAAAGGAAAATATTGCTATAAGTAAAGAGACAATACATGCGGTCCAAATCACTATTTGAGATGATTTTGGCTTTAGTTTTGCTAAAGAATCCCCATCAATCATTTCATGAACCATTTGTCCTGTAAAGGCTACTGCGGTTATTGTCGCTAACAATAAAGACTCATATAATTCCATTTTAGGAAATATTCTCAAAACATTATCTCCTGCATTTAGTTTTATCATAAAGTATGGGAGAATTATATGAGATACACCCAAAATGATATGGTTAATGATGACCAACCTTTTAAATATACAATAGAAAATTACCAGGAATATAATAATTACTAGGTAGAATCCAAGAATCGGGACTCCAAAAATATCATTTAGGAAACACATAGTTCCCAGCATAAAACTTGCTATTGCTAGAACTGCTATTTCCTTTCTTCCATAACCTTCTACTCTTTTTAATGTTTCTTTCTCATTTGGATCTCTCATATCAATAACATCATTAAGAGTATTTCCCGTGATTGCATAAAATGAAAATCCAGCTAGTATCCAGATATGAGATGATATCTCGTAATCGTTCAAATATATACATAATAAACAAGGAATTAGTACAGAAAATATATATTCTAATCGAAGAAGTCTGAAACCACTACTCATTAAATATATTCACATCGATTATTATGATAAATTTATACTATTCTTAAAATGATTTAAGATTTTGTAGCATAAAAAAATCAAAATATATATTGATACAAT
>JAHQWY010000041.1 GCA_029856445.1 Promethearchaeia archaeon | reverse complement strand
TATTTTTACTGCTGATGGTATAATAAGGTCTCCTAAGGAACTATCAGGAGGAAATTTTTGTATGTATTCAAGATATTTTTTTGCAAGTTTTGGTCCCAGATGACTAGGATATTTAACAAATGACATTATATATGGCATATCATCTACCTCCATCTATCAATTTTATTTTTAAAATTAGATTTCGTAGTAGTTAATAGTCAATTTTACTGCTATTTAAAATTTTACAAATATATCAAAATTAGTAGAAATTAAAAAAAAAATTTTTATAAGTTGATCTTTATAATTCTGGTGCTTCCACTCCATTGATCTTATAAGCTATAACTCAGGAGCAGTCATGTTTATTATCTTATATGCCTCTGTATAGTCAAAGATGATTTCAGTTTTAGCTTTATAACCTTCAACTTCATTTGCTAGAAAGGTATTTTGTCTTGCAGATCGTTCCAACGCTTCTTTCTCTTTTCCTTCCCCGACTTGGCCTATCCCAATAACCATTATATCTCCTGTTTCGGTTGATGTAACACCAATACAAAGAGTTTTGTCTATTGAAGGATCTGGAGGATCATCTTTAAACCACTCTATAAACTTCTTTCCTATTTTATTACCCTGATTTGGAGGATAATAAGCTCGTGTAAAAATTAATGTTATGATTACCACCTCTTATATTCTATATATTATTATAATTAGATTTCGATGTAATTGATAGTTGATTTTGCTATTATATAAGACTTAAATTTTTTGTAAAAAAAAGAAAATTTTATAAAAAATGCGATGAAAACTTGAATTTAGCAGGTTTTTAAGTTAAGAGTCTTGCTTACTTTGAAACTCTCGGAAGCTGCATAATTTATCCAAAGCTTTAGCTGCTAAATCTACTGATTCGAATACAGGGATTTTTAATTTAAACAACTCTCTTTTGAAATGGACTTTATTAGCATAATCACTAGTATCATCCACAATTTTATATGCAATACATATAAGTGGTTTTTTCATCTCTTTATAAGCTCTTTTAATTGTTTCGAGAAACACATGGTTGAAATCATAGGTTTTTATAAAAATTACAGCAGAGATACTAGGATCAGAATCTAAAGTTATTAGGGTTTTATAAAATATCTCTGGATTTCCCATACTTCCTCCTAAATCAAGGGGATTTCTAAAAATTGTATTTACATCAGGTACAAATGTTCCAAATTTTTCAATAGTCTCTGGTGCAAGTTTAGGAACTTTTAAATTGTGCCTTTCAAACGTATCTGCTGTCTCGATCGAAGCACCACCTCCTCCTGTGGTAATCCCCATATTTCTATTTAAAGGCATACTACTAATATGTTGAAAAGCCATTGCTAAATTGATTAATTCATTTGAATCTTTTACCATTAAAGCCCCAGTTTGTTTTGCCACAGCTTCCCATATTTGTAAAGAACCTGCTAATCCACCTGTATGAGATATGATGGTCTCTCTTGTTGCCTCTCCACTTCCCACTTTCCATAAAATTACCGGCTTTCCTTTCATTGTTAGTTCTTTGACTACTTTCAAAAATTTTTGACCAATGGTTTTGCTTTTTATGTTTTCTACATAAAGTGCAATAATATTAGTCTCGTCATCTTCTACAAAATATTCCAAAAAATCAACAAAATTTAAATCTATTTGATTTCCAATCGAGAGTATTTTACTAGGAAATGTACCATATATCGACTGACCTTTCGCAGCAATGTATATAGCTAAACCTCCAGATTGAAAAACACCACTAAAATTGCCGGATTCATTTGTGAGAAGACCAAGTGAAAAGGTGATTTTGTTTTTGGGGACAAAGATCCCCATGCAATTCGGTCCAATTACTCGTATATTATATCTTTTTACAACTTCTAATACTTCTATTTCTAAATGACGATTACCAACTTCAGAAAATCCTGAAGCAAAAATTGTAGCAAATGCAACGCCTTTTTTTCCACATTCCTCGAGGACAGTAGGACATATTCTTGCTGGAACGGCGACAATTACATAATCAATAGGTTTATCATCAGGAATCTCTAAAACAGACCCATAGACAGGAAGACCCTCAATTAATTCCCCCTTTAAATAAGGATTAAAAAGGTATAATGGTTTATCAAAGCCACTCTGTGTAAAACAATTAACCCAGTATCTGCCAGTTCGTTTTTCATTAACCCCTATAATCCCAACACTTCTAGGATTAAACAATTTCTCAAAATCAGTCAAAGTTCACTCACTTAAATTATACTTAGTTTAAAAATAGTATAACATTATTAAATAGATCTCTTTTATTCAAAAACCAATTTTTAGTTGTACTAAAAGTTCGATTAAGGACTCGGTCAACTTATAATCTTTAAGTTGATTAAATGGGACAAATCTAGCATCTAAAGCATCATCATCAGGCACTGGTGGCTGATTTTCATCACCTTCTATTTGTTCTACAAAAAAATTTAGTAATACATAATGATATTCAATTTTGCCAGTCTTGTCATACATGATTTTATCAATTATTCCAGCTAGTTTTGTTACCTTAACCTTAAATCCCGTTTCTTCATAGGCTTCTCTTTCTGCTGCATTTTTTACTTTCTCTCCAATATCCAAATGCCCTCCAGGAATAGACCAATACCCTGCATCAGGATTATATTTTCTTTTTATGAGAAGAAGAGTATTATCTCGAATAAGTAGGACTCCCACCCCTACATGGGGACGGATAGGGTATTTTCGGGTATCATAGGCAGTTAATGTTTCCTTATCAACCATTCTGTATCAAAATTAATTTTTTTGCCTGTTATAAAAAATACTATATTGTACTTAAAAGTCTGTAATTATTAATTACTTGGATATGTTTCTGGATATATTCATTTTCTCCTTATAGGTTTTCTTGTTGTAATTCCAATAATTATTATTCGGATAAAAAAGCGGAAATAATTAAAAACTAAAATTCTTTTTTTTCATTCACCTAATATATTTATTAAGATTAATTGCTTACTATTGATTTTATGGTTCGTCCTTATTATTGGCCAAAGAATGGTATGCCTGAACGAACAGAGCCATTTACTTGGATAATTAAAGGTAAGATGGCAATTTCATGGTGGCCAGATCCCTCAGTAATTGAGAGATATAGGAAGGAAGGAATTAAAGTAATAATAAACTGTTCAGAATTTGATAACCGGCAAGATATTTCTAAGGAGTTTCAATATTATTATATAAATATACCTGATTTTGGAACGCCAACATATTTTCAATTAAAAAGATTTTTTGAGATCACAGATGAATGGGGTACAAAAAAGAAACCAATGGTAATACATTGCGTAGCAGGATGTGGAAGATCAGGTATAATGATCGTAGCTTGGGCGGCTTATAATGATTATATACCTACGGATATGGATCCAGTAAAGTGGATTCGTAAAATAAGATCCTGTTGTTTAGAAACAAAAGAACAAATGGATCTAGCTCGAGAACTTGCTAAGAAGTATGGTAGAAGATCATCAAAGAATAGTTTTTAGTTAATTAATTCTCTTCTCTAGCAATAGCTAAAATAATTTTCATTAAAAGATTGACCAAATCTTCATCGGAGCCAAACATATTTCTGTAATATATATGCCGATGGATAATAGCATCAACTGCCTGTAAAATAATTTTTTCTTTCCCTTCCAAACTAAAATTGCTTTCTTTAAACTTTTTTGCTGCAGAAATTATTGGTTCTATTATTATATCTATTTCAGGTTCGAGAAATTCAGATAATTTAATATAAGAATCCATATTTGAGATTATTTCTACCTCCATTGCAGCAGAAAATTCTCGAGACTTTCGATGCAGGTCTATATTTCTATATAAGATTGTTTTAAGAGCCTCAGTAAAATTGTCAAAATTATCAACAGAAAAAAACCTCCCAACTTCCAATTTTTCCAAAACATCTTTGAAAATAATTTTCAAGATTTCTGATTTTCCCTTTTTAAAATGATAAAATAAAGTTCCCGCACTTATATTTGCTTTTCTTGCAATTTCTCTCATGCTTACCCTACTATATCCCTTGCTAGTTATTAATTCAGTTGCAACTCTTATGATATGATCTTTTGTTGAGGGTTCAATATTTCTTTTCTCATTTGAATCTGGAGCCATATATATTTAATAAGGCTTTAATAATATAAATCTATCGTTCATTGATCGAGAATTTTGTATTTTTAGATTTATTTGATCAATGGTCGATAAATTTAAATACTTTATATTAATATATTTTTATTGTTTGATCATTGATCGAATTTAAAAAAATGATCACTGATCAAAAAGGTGTCACAAAGTATGTCAATGAATATAGAATCTAAACTAAATCAATTTCAATTCATTGCTAGAGATGTTAAGAAAAGCTATTGGACAGCAAATATTGAAACAAAAGCCTTAGATGGGATAAGTTTAAATGTTGGAAAAGGAGATTTCAAAATGATATTAGGACCTTCAGGAAGCGGTAAAACAACATTAATGAATATATTAGGAGGTTTAGATTCCGCAGATTCAGGAGAAATAATAATAAATCTTGGCAATGGAAAGTTTAAGGATATCAGAAAATTTACTAATAATGAATTAACAAATTATCGTAGAAAGCATATTGGTATCATTTTTCAATTTTATAATCTAATTCCAATCCTTACAGCATTAGAAAATGTTGAACTAGCAGCAAGATTTTCTGGTATTTCCAGCCCTAAAAAAAAATCTAAAGAATATTTATCTGAATTAGGCCTTGGAGATAAGCTTAATCGATATCCAAATCAACTTTCTGGAGGAGAACAACAGAGAGTTGCAATTGCTAGAGCTTTAGTTAAAGATCCAGCTCTTATACTTGCTGACGAACCCACTGGTAATTTAGATTCTGTTAAAACAGACGAAATTTATAAGATTCTAAAAAAATTATCTGAGGATTACAATAAAACAATATTGATTGTGACTCATGATGAAGATATGGCAAATAAATATGCAAAAGAGCATATTTACATCAAAGATGGTAGACTTATAAGAAACCAAGGAAAAGGGGTGGGGTGAAATTCTTTGAAAAAGACTTCTATATGGTTTATATGGAAGAAAGCCTATAAAAATCTTTTAAAGAACAAACGTAAAACAATTCCAGTTATAATTTTATTAACTTTTTCCATTGGATGTGGAACAATATTATTCGACGTTCAAGATATTAGGAGTAAAGCTGTGGAAGAAGTAATTGAAGAAACAAATTTTACAGATGGTTTTGTATATTTCGAACCCGTTCCTGAAACTTTTATATCTCATATCATAGAGAGTGAGCTTTCCCAATATTTAGATGATTACGGATTAAACATGTTAGTTGTATCTAAATTTATTATTTTTGGATATAATTATGATGGTATGCTAGTTGGTAAAAATACGTCAAAAGAAAATGGTGTAAATATTTTAATAAATGAGGAAAAAGAAGAGATTTATGATTATGAATTTGCTCTTAATTGGGCATTTGCTCACGATAAAAAAATTAAAATAGGGACTGAAATTTTATTTTTATACAATTCTTATGAAAAGGTAGTAGAAATAAAGAATGTTGGATATAATCCTGAATTTCAATTTGTACCATTGTATAAGAATATTGCTTTTCCTTCTATTAAACCTTATCCAGTGTTATATATGGATAAGCTATTCCTAAATAACATAGTTTTAAACCAATCAACACCCATAGTAAATTATTTCGTTTACAAATTAAAAGACCAAAACAATAGTAAATTTGTAAAAGAAAAAATAGAACTAATTTTTGGAGAGTTTCTTAATCAACAATTTTCGCAAGAACAACATCCCTTTGTAAAAACTATGAGAGAAGATGAGAAAAATGATCGGCGCTTGTTTTTATTTCTAACGATTATTTTGTTACTTGGAGCTATAATTACATTGATTTTAATAACCAATAAATTGATAGAGGATGATTTGAAATCAATCACAGTTTTTGAAGCGCTTGGTGCAAATAAAAAAGAAATAATTGCAAGTTATTTGGTTTTTAATATATTACTCTTAAGTTTCTCATTCATTTTTGGTTTATTGTTTAGTATAGGTCTTAATATTCCAGTAAACAATTATATGATGGATGTTTTGAACATACCATTCGATCTTAGAATAATTATTTCAATTAAAAATTCACTGTGGATTGGTTTAGTGCTATTCATAGTCTCTATTAGTTCCACATTTGTTATTGTAAAGAAAACGTTTAAAATGGATGTTCAACAATCGATGAAATTTGAAACAAAATTTTTGGAAAAAATTAATATTATAGAAAGACTTTATCAAAAACTGAAAAAAAATCCACACCCACTAACAAAATACAATATTCGAAGAATTTTTGGTAAAAAATTACATTTAATATCTTTAATTTTTGCTCTTAGCTTTTCGGCATCATTAATTATTTTCACTTTCTCATTTCCAAATAGTATAAGGTATTCTATGAATCGACAATTTAATGAAATCGAACAATGGGATTGTTACGCTAATACGTGGCAATATGAGGATGAATCGTTAATAAATTCATCATTAATTTCCATTGAGGAGTTAAATCAATATGAATTTGGTATTTCTGATTCTATTCTTTTCTCAAAAAAAAATGATACCAATTTTGAAATTGCATTTAGATTAATGGCTTACGAAGAGAATTCAGAATTGCACCATATTAAAGTTGAAAGAGGAAAGATTTTTGAGGATATTGATGATGCGATCGTGTCAAAAGATATAATTGAGAAGTATAAACTAGATATTGGAGATTATATTTATCTCAAAAGCATCGGATTAGACACATTACACAAATTAAGAATTATAGGTATGGTAAATGATTTAAACGCATTGACAGTTTATCTAATGATTCCTAAAGCTCAGAATATTTTGAATGAAACCACTAAAATTAACACAATTTATTTTACTTCTGATAATATCGATACTTGTGTGGAAAAGATCCAAAATATTCCAGAAGTGGAAATTGTAGTGAAAATGAGTAGTTTAAAAGCAGATGTGAAATACGTGTTAGAAATGATTTCTTCACTTTTCATTGTATTTAGTATAATGTTTCTTTTATTTGGAGTACTTCTTTTACTAATAATTTTTAAATCGAATATTGATGATCGTATTGAAGATTACAGTAGTATGAAAGCAATCGGCCTGTATAATTCAGAAATTAGAAAAGGTTTGCTATATGAAATATCATTTTACTTTATTGTTTCTTTATTGCTTGGCTCTTTATTAGGAAACTTAATTTCTAAATTTATAATTACTATGTACTCATCAATTATGCCTGGAATTCATTATCATCTATATTCAATCAGTTATATCTTCTATATTTTGATTTTTGGGATTATCGTTTTATTATCATTTTTTATTAACCAGCGACGAATTAAAAAAGTGCAACTAGCTAAAATGATGAGAGAAAAAACATTTGGTTAATTTTTAAACAATTTTCTTTCTGTTTATAAAATACAGTGCGCTCTTATAGAAAAGTCAAGTAGAAGAGCATTTCTTTAAAACCTTAACGAATTTCTATAAGATAATTTGATTAAATTAGATTTACAAAAATTGGTCTATTGAAATCTTATATGATTATCCTCTTTTTATTTTTTTATACCTAAAGAAACATTTTATATGGAACTGAGTGAAATGAATAATGATATAATGATTGAATTTAGAAATCTTACGAAAAAATTTAAAGATTTCTATGCGGTATCCAATATTAATCTAGAAATTAGTAGAGGAGAAATTGTTGGGTTTCTTGGTCCTAATGGTGCGGGTAAATCTACAACAATGAAAATGTTAGCCCATTTATTAAAACCAACTGAGGGTGAAATATGGATTCGCGGAAATGGAGAATTACAGAAGTTATCAAGTCATAATAAAGATTATTTATTAAATAATATTGGATTTTTAATTGAAAATCCTGCTTTTTATGGAAATGTAACCCCGCGTTTGGTATTAAAATATTTTGCATCCCTTAAAGGATATCCAAGAAATAAAATTAACAATCGGATTGAAGAGATAATTGAGTTCTTTGGGATGTCTGATTGGATTGACAAGAAAATCAAAACTTTTTCAAAAGGAATGCGTCAAAAAATTGGTATCGCTTCAGCTATAATACATGATCCGGATATAATTGTTTTGGATGAACCATCAACAGGTTTGGATCCAAAAGCACGGATAGAAATACGTGATTTTATTTTAAAATTGAAAAAGATTGGAAAAACGATATTTCTAAGCAGCCATCTCCTTTATGAAGTAAGTGAAATAGCAGATCGAGTCGCAATAATTAATAAAGGAAACCTAATCGCTTTTGATACTCTTGATAATTTAGAAGCAAAAGCAAAGAAAAGTATTATCCATTTCGAATTATTTGGGCATCCAGAAGAAAATATCAAGTCAATGTTAAAAAATATTGAAGAAATTGTATATCCTTTAACTGGAATTTCAAGAGATTTAAATTGGGTAAATTATATTGAAGAATCAAAAATATTTCAAATTTTTTTCAATGGTCATTCTGAAAACCAATTAAATATCTTAGAAGCATTACTGAAAAATGGTTATAGAATTATTGAGTTTTCTGTTCCTAAGGCAGGATTACTTGAAAATCTCTTTCTTGAAATGGTCAATCCAGAAGGAAATCTTAATTTCAATAATAATAACCATAGTAATTTAAACAATGTCCATAAAGAATTAATAGTGGAGGAGGTTCAATAAATGTTATTTGATCCAAAGCAAGATGAAATTATTGTTGAGGAATTTCATGTAGAGAGACAAAAAGTAGGATTAAGACGAGATCTTTCACAAATCCGTGATACAATCTCCTTTGAATTTAGAAGAAATTTGAATAGATTCATAGTAATACTACTGGTATACCTAAGTTTTTTTATTTTGGGTATATTAATACTTGAGTCGTCAGAAAGTTTAGGAATACCGATTCCAGCAGATTCAGCAGAATATATTAAAGGTTATCTGGATGCTCAATTTGGTTTCCTCCTCATTATTTCTGGTGCTGCTTTTGGTGGATCTATTATTGCTGAAGATTTTTCGAAACAAACTAGTAATTTATTATTCCCTAAAACAAGTAAAGTTAACTTGCTTATTGGTAGAATAATTTCGCGATATTTTTTAATGGTTGTTTGTTTATTGATTTATTATCTTCTGATTTGTGGGATGACTATAATTAAATATGAAGAAATACCTTTAACAATTTTGAATTCATTTGGGTGGGCATTATTTTGTTCATTTGCATTATTAACTTTTGTTACTATGTTAAGTAGCTTTATGAGAAATACTTCAATGACTATTATTTCAGGTATTTTGATTACTCTAATAGTCTTTGAAATGGTATCAATGTTCTTAAGTATGTCAGGACTTTTAGATAAAAATGATTTACCTTTGCTTTTTATTCTTACGTATTATCTAAAAATAATTCCAGAAAGTTTATCATTCCCAGAACAACGTTATAACACCATAAGTTTTCAAATGATTGAAGGCGAACCAATTGAAATTACGACTTGGTTAACTCCCAGTGAAATTGGAGCATTTTTTGGTTTATTTATTCATATTGGTGTATTATTGTTCTTTGCCTTGCTAATATATAAAAGACGTCAAAGTAAAGGAGAATAACCTTTTTTTTAAAATTTTTTATAAAAGTGCATTAGTACGAAAAATAGCGAGAAAATATCAAAAATAAAGTATATAATCTCGAAATTTATATAATTATTAATACAAAAATTTTTCATTGTTAAACTACTCTAAGAATAGATGCCTATGCAAAAAGGAGATTACATTTATATGATCACCGATAATATCATGGTATATCAAATTACTCTCCCCACAGATCTTCAAGGAAATAGGTTGCAAGTACATCTTAACAAGTATGATGAAAAATATCTTAAAATAATTGCTGGATTTGATAAAAACTTTTTAGAACATTTTTTAATAATATCAAAAGGTAATAATCAGGAAGAACTCGCTGAGACACTTAAAAAAATGGAAAAGATTTCCTTCATGATTGGTCCTACTGGAAATTTAAACTATCTAACCCCGAATCAGATTCAATATATTCTTACAAAACTTGGTTCCTTAAAATTAAATGAAATAAAGGAAGGTAAAATTAGTAAAATTGCTGATGAACAACTAGAGAAAGAATTTGGATCCTCTTATAGCACATCCTCAACATTAGAAAATCAACTTTCAAGTGCAGCTTTTTATCTTAGGCAGATAGGATATTCTCATCAAGAAATCCAAGAAAAGTTTAATGAAGCCAGAGAAGATCCTTCAAAAGTTGACTCATTATTTACTTTAGCCCCAAAAGAAATTTACAGTATGCCCCAAGAAATACAACAACGCACTGCTCCTCCCTCAAGTAGTCAAGCTAGTTCAATTCCACCTCGACAACCTCAAACTGTTGAAACGAGTCAAGCAACTGAAAATGCAATAGATCAACATATCCAATCAATACAACACGAAATAACAGGAGAACGGGCTAAAAAAGTCGAGGAAACCATACTGCTTATAAAAGATCACGTTAGAGAAAATATGAATGAAAGATATGAGAGAGTATTTAGACAGATACATCCTGATCGATTAAACCGTGCTTATAAAATGATGAAAGATATAAAAAGGAAATCTAAAAGAATGAATCTTTATTTAGAATGGTTTTTTTGCTCCCATCTTTTATCTAATATTGAAGTAAAGGTTGAACATTGGCAAACTAGTAGTGCAGCTAGTCATGGAAGTGCAGGTGTATATACAGCAGGAATTAATTTTGGGCGTTATGATCAAATAATAAGGGATTTTTCAGATGTTAAATTAACGAAAGTTATTAATATAGCCCGAAGAATCTTAGAAAATCCAACAAAGCGAGCAATTCAAAAGTTAGGGCAAGATCTCATTGCTGAAACTGGTTTTGATGAACATCTTTATTTTACAGATTGATTGCTTCATTTCACTCTAATAACTAGTTTTAATGTGCTCTAAATCTGTAATAAAGACAAACTTTAAATATTAATATGACAAAAATGTAATTAATTATCTTAATCCAATATTAGAAAGAAATTATCATTAAAATTAATAACTAAGTCATAGAAATAAAAAAGTGAAAAATAGATGAGTTTAAGGTTTCTTGCTATATCCGATACCCATTTGGGTGAAGGCACCTCACTTCTTACGTTTCCTCAAGGACGTCAACACTTGTTGACAGCTTTATATAACGAATTTGGTATTAGAAATATTCAAGAACTGATCTTAGTAGGAGACGCAATTGATACTGCACTCGCCTCCATGTCTCAGGTCATCACTCACATAAACGCCTTTATAAATACTTTAAGAAGTTCCATTAATATTGATAGAATTATATATGTACCTGGAAACCATGATCATACAGTATGGACAGATTATATGAATGCTCGTTATCCTGGAGTTAACAATCACCATACAACTCCCCCAGATGGTGAACTTCTAGTTGATAGTGGTAACGTACAATGTCGACAAGCTTGTGAGGATCTCGCCACCATTTTTTTTGAGCATGATTATGGACCGGCTTGGCTAAGGATTTTAGCTGATGCAAACGCCGGAAATAATTTTAATTTTGTAATTGCAAATCCAATCTATGCTGTAGAAGAATTTGGTCGCTCTTATGTGTTTACTCATGGGACACATTTTAAAAGTATCGTCGCTACACCTGAATGGATGAAAAAATTAGTTCATTGGACCAGATTAGACCGTTTACTCGCAAAAATTGAAATAGATCCAAATTGTGATGTAAGGAATGCTAATAATTTAGAGGAACTCGAAGAAGAGATTGCTGGTTTTGTAGATTCTCTTTGGATCAGTTCATTAAATGATCCTATTTCCAGATCAGATCAACTGTGGTATCTCTATACTGTGGTGAGCAGTCATTTTGAAGAACACCGTAGCATCCCTAATATAAATGAACGTATGACATATCCAAATTTTAACTATGCTAGAATTAACCAACTTGATAGGAACAATAAATCAATCGACCTATTTTTGACACACTTTTTTAGACATTTAAGAAATCACCTTATCGCTAATAATTTAGGAGCTAATAATCTAACATTTGTATATGGTGATACACATGACGGAGGTTTTGGAGAAATAAACGAAAGTGGAAGTAATATTCGCATTTACAACTGCGGAAGTTGGGTTGCCCATCATGAAGACGATCACCCACCTTGTCATCTTTTTGCTGTTGATGATACTGGGAGCGAGTATTTGTATGACATCTCCTTCAATAATGTAAGTATTATAAATAGACCTATAATTGGACTAGCTGCAGCGGATTTTGAGAATTGTCGAGAAGCAATTGGATGGTTAGTAAGATGGTTTCTGGAACGTTTTGGATAAATTTAAATCTTCGTACTCCGTTTAAAGTTATCATTTCTATTAACAATTAATATAACTTTAACGAGTGTCTTTATCTTATAGATGTGGCTTACAGTAAAATTATTTTTTGTAAATTGTTTTTCCTCTGATAATAGTTTCAAGAATTTGAATATCTTTAATTTTATTATTAGGAATTTCGAGAGGATTTTTATCTAAAATCACAAAATCTGCTAATTTCCCTTCTTCTATACTCCCTTTAATATTTTCCTCAAAAGCAGCATAAGCAGCGTTAATTGTATAAGATTTCAATGCTTCTTCAATTGAAATGCACTGTTCTGGAACAAAACCATTGCGATCAACCAAAGCATGCAACCCCATGATAACATTAGGTTCTTCAACAGGGCAGTCTGAACCAGAAGCTAAAACAATTCCTGCATCAATAATAGATTTCATAGGGTATGTATATTTGCAGCGTTCTTTCCCAATCCTCTTTTCTAACCATGTATATTCTGAATTAATAAAGGGTGGTTGACAGGATGCGATGATCCCAAAGTCTTTCATATCTTTTATAACATCATCAGTTAACATTGAAGCATGCTCAATTCGGTGTCGGTGATTTTCTCTTGGAAATTCTGTGAGAAGTCTTTTATATAAATCTACACAAATTCTATTACCTTTATCCCCAATAACATGTATTGCGATTTGAAATCCATTGTTATGAGCTACTTTCATTTTTTCATACATTTCTTCCTCATCAACAACACAAAATCCACATGAATTGGGGGCATCAGTAAATGGTTCCCACATACAAGCGGTTTTTGCTCCAAAAGTTCCATCAAGAAATAGCTTCAAAGTACCTATTTTAAATTTGCTATCTTCTTTACCTCCATCCAAGGGAGGTTTCTTTAATCTTTTTAATTTTTTAGGGTTATCTATGGAAACAAAAGCGTACCAATTCTGAAGAATGTTATTTTGAATCATTTTATAAATCTCAATTCTATCTTCATTGATTTGTCCATGAATAGATGTGATTCCATTTTGAGCTAATATTTTAAACGTTTTATCGGCATTCTCTCTTAACACTTCAGGTTTAGGTATAATATATTTTTGAATCTTCGAAAACACCATATCTAATGCATTTTCAGAGACAATACCTGTTGGTTCACCTTTATCATTTTTTCTTATTTCACCGCCCTCAGGGGCTAAAGTATTTGAGTCGATACCACTTATTTCTAATGTTTTCGAGTTCGCAATCCCAATATGACCATCATATCGTACAATAAAAACAGGATGATCAGGACATACTTCATCTAAATCCCATCGTGTAGGCAATTTTGGTACATCAAATTGCTCTTCTTTTAATTTTAACCCAAGCATAAAATCGCCTTTTTGCCTTTTTGTGGCCGTTTGCTTCAATAAACCTTGTAATTCTTTTAAACTATTGGCTCTGGAAAGATCTAAATTCAGAAATAGGAATAAAAACGAGATTGGATGCATGTGAGAATCTATAAAACCGGGAAGAAGTGTTCTACCTTTCAGATCAAGAAGTTCATATTCAGACCCCATCTCTTTTTTAACTTTATTTAGAGTTCCAACAGAGATAATCTTATCGTTCTCAATTCCAACAGCTTCTATTATTGGCTGTTTTTCATCCATTGTGATAATGAGACCATTAAATAATATTTTATTTACTGACATTTTAACTTGAATTTAATAATTATTTTTATTACTTCTTTCTTAATTTTAATTCTATATCTCGCTTATTAGCATATTGATTAAGATAAGCTTTTAAAATTTTTGATTTGGATTTTAAGTCATTTAACTCTATTCCCTCACTTTGAATTTCTTCACTGCTTCTTTTCATAGCTTGCTCCAAATCTTCAAGAGGGAGTAATGCTGTAGCAATACAGAAAAAACTTTTTGATCTCCCTTCATTATAGTCTTCTAACATTAACTCAAGAAATTTGATTCTTTTCTCTTGTTGCTTAATATATTCTTCTATACCATTATTCTTTATTAAATGTAAATTAGTAAGGGAGACTTTATGGCTAATAAAAGAATCTGCTTTATCCCAATCTTTTATTTTCTGACAAGGAAACTCATTACATTCAACACACGTTTCAAACTCATTTTTTTTGATACAACAAGTTATTATCGAACATGAAGGATGTTTGTTAAAAAAATCTTGACCACAACATCCTGGGCATTTAGAAGGTCCTTTTGTATAATATGTGGGGCATAATCCACAATCTAAACCGCAACAAGCGATTGTAGGATATTTTTTTTGAGGATGTTTTCCTTTCATTGTTCTTTTAATTTCACAAGAATTATGATATTTATATTTAGATTTTAATAAATAAAAGGTTTGTAAGAAAATATCTATAATGAAACGCTCTTAAAAAAAAAAATATTATTTGGTTTGAATTTTAGACTATCCAAATTACTTGCATTTGTCCTCCAAGTAAAATTATAGCTATTATTCCTATACCTGCTGCAATAGCCAATCCTGTTCTAACTTGTTTTGAAAGGTCTCTATCAGAAACTGCTCCTAAAAAACTAGACAATATAAATAATGCTAAACCTATGTTTTGAAGAAGTAGTGCTAATGCAGAAAGCCATTCCATTAAATATTCCCAATCATCATGAATAGGATTAGCAAAACTAGGTTCAGGAATCCAAGTGGTCCAACTCCTTATTATGAACGCTGCTATCACTAAAATTACAAATATAAGAAAAATTTTTACATATCCTTTTTTTAACATGGATCTAAGACTCAGTTCTCTTGAGTTTGTTTCGGAAATAGATCTCACCTTTTATTAATAGGTAAGATTCTAATTATAACAAATTATTTAAGTCTTTACACTTTTGTGATAAATTTACTATAGATAGAACCAATAGAGGTAATAGAGAGAGATAATTTGAAAATTTATATCATGTTTAAAAGAAAAGTATAATAAATATGAAATAATTCTAAGGATTAAATCATAGGAGTTATGATAATGAAGCCGTCTGTCTTGAAAAAACTAAATCTAATTATTGAAGAAGCTAACGCGTTAAAAGACAAAAATAAATTCCAAAAAGCAATAGCCAAGTTTGAACAAGCTCTAAATTTCATTAATATTAAAGTTGATGAACCTAGTGATAAAAAAATTGAAATTGAAAATATAAAAAACGCAATAAATCAGACTTATTCAGTTGAGATAAATTATGTTATCCAAGAGGCAATTCGACTAACTTATCAAAAGCAATTTGAACAAGCTCGTACTAGCTTTCAAAGAGCTCTAAAAATTTGTGAAAAAATAGACGATGAAGATCTTAAGAATATGGAAAAAAGTGAAATCTATGAATTAATTATTGAGATTGATATACAGGAACAATTAGTAAGAGGAGTGAAATTAAGAGAAGAAGAAAAGAAATTTGATGATTCTATTAAGGTATTCAATGAAATAAAAGCTAATATTGAAAAAATTCAAGATTCAGATGGTAAAGCCGAACACCAACGTAGAATTAAAGAAGAAATTGAGAAGTCATATTTAGCACAGTTTAGACAGATATTACAGCAGGGAACTGAGTTAAAGGAATCTGGTCAATTTGATGAGGCAATAAGACTTTTTGAAAAAGCTAAAAATTATATTGAGGAATCATTTCCTTCTGATACAAAGAAAGCTGAGATTGTAAATATTAAAGATTTAACTAATGAGATATATTCTAATCAAATCAAACCAATCGTTGAAAAGGGTAGTGAATTAATAAATCAAGATTCAACTGAAAGTGGTATTGCTGAATTAAAGAAAGCCCTAGCAATTACTGATAAGATGTATGATTCTGATTTGAAAAACCTTGAGATTAGTATCATAGCAGAATTATTGAATCCAATCTATATTGAAGGTATCAATCCAATTTTAGATGAAGCAATAGAAATTACTAAAAAAGAAGGTTTTGAAGAATCAACTTCGATGATAAATCAAGCTATTGATGTTTTATATAAAGCCTTAGAGATGGCGAAAACCATGATAGAATCAGAGAAAAAAGATCTCGAGATAAAAAAAATCAGCGATTTAATCAATAAGGCTTGTCTACCCGGCATTAATTCAGTTAAGGATAAAGCGATACAATTAATTAGCCAAGAAAAGCATGAAGAAGCAATAAATGAAGTATATATTGCTCTAAGTCTTGCAAAGCGTATGACATATTCGGAAGAGGAGAATGTTGAGCTTGAGGACCTAAAAAATTTAATTAATAAAGTTTATTCAGTAGAAATTATGAGAATTCTAAATCGAGGAACTGAATTAGCGGCAAAAAAACAATATGATAAAGCAATAGAAGTTTTTAATGAAGCGTTTAATCAAACGAATAAGATGTACCTTACCAAAGAAATGGAAGAGTTAGTTAATACAATTAAAAGCCATATTTATGACGCAGAAGTTGGACTTCTCGTTGGAGAAGGAAAATTAACAGAAGATCAAAAAGCAAAGGAAAAAGAGATCGAAAAATTGAGAAAGAGATTAGAATACGCCAAATCAATTGAGGATGATAAAAGACGAGTTGAAGAAATGAATAAAATTAAAAAATCAATTGATGAAATTCATTCTGAAGAAATCAAATTACTAATTGAACAGGGTAATCAATTGGCAGATAAGAAAGCCTTTGAAGAGGCTTTTAAGTTTTATGAGAAA
>JAHQWY010000306.1 GCA_029856445.1 Promethearchaeia archaeon | reverse complement strand
TTTAAGGCTTATGATGAGAGTAGAGTAAAACCTGTTAATATCGCCCAAACATTAATAGACAATAAGGCTGAAATTTTGATTAATCTTTTACCTGTGGGGAGTTATAAAGCATCCAGAATCTATGCTCAAGCTGCTCTCGATGCGGGATGCGGATTCATAAATGGTATACCTGAGTTTATTATATCTGAACAGATTGAAGGTGATAAAGACTGGGTTGCTGAATTTGAATCAAGGCGGTTACCATGTGCTGGTGATGACATCAAGTCTCAAGTTGGGGCGACTCTTACACACCGGGTTTTAGCTAAGATGTTTTTAGACCGAGGTGTGGTGATAAATAACACATATCAATTAAATATTGGCGGGAACGGTGATTTTTATAATATGAAGTATGAAGATCGTCTAAGAACAAAACGAAAATCTAAGACTTCAGCTGTAGCTTCCGTTCTCCCTTATCCTGTTAACTGTCGAATTGGTCCAAGTGACTATGTTCCTTTTCTTGAAGATAAAAAGGTTTGTTATATAAGAATAGATGGGGTTAGTTATGGTAATTTACCTTTAGTCATGGACGTAAAACTTCGAGTTGAAGATTCACCAAATTCCGCTGGAGTCATCTTAGATATAATTCGGGTTATGAAACTTGCATTAGATCGAGGAATTTCTGGACGACTAGACAGTATTAGTTCATTTAGTTTTAAGCACCCTTATATTCAGCCACCTTCAGATGTAATTGCTAAACAGTGGGTTGCTGATTTTATCGAAGGGAAACGTGAGAGATAAAATCATTCCTAAACGAGAGATATTTACTTTAGATGCTTTTCTAACCATACGTACATGTCTTGATATACTTGAGCTCTTCCTTTTTCATTCCATAGCTCATGAAGAAATCCTGCATATTCTCGGTAAGTCTTATCTCTACTCCTAGCTTCCTTGAAAACTGTTTCTGCTTTTTTCTTGTCCACTATTTTATCATTACCACCTTGCATCATAAAAACAGGACAAATTAAATTAGAGGCATTTTCCATTGCCCATTTTGCATATTTGTCAATTTCAGATGCAGATTTAGCTGACATGACTTCAATTTTATGTTTATCAGCAATATGACTTCGTAATATTTTTAAATCGCTTGTTAATTGATTTTGATCGATCTCATTATTTAAAATCTTAGTAGACGATACTTTCGATAAGGTGCTTGATAGTGATTTAATAACTTTTTTACCAATTGATAATTTCCTAAACATTCCTAATAGAGGTGAAGATATCAACACACCTGGTAATGTGGGGTGATTAATGGCAAATATCAAGGCAATTAAACCTCCAAAAGAATGACCCATTAAGAAAATTTTCTTATCATTTGCATCCTTACGGACAGTATCCATGAATAGAAGGACATCTTTTTGAATATGATCCATACTATCCATGTGTCCAGCTATCTCACCACTATTTCTATAATGTCCTCTAATATCAAATGCGTAAACCGCATATCCTTTCTCTGTTAAATATTCAGCAGGTAATTTTAATCTGTCAGAATGAGTGCCCCACCCATGAAGGGCAATGATGTAAGCTTTGATTTCCCCACTATCAGGAAGCCAATATTGATAAAATAGTTTTTTTAATTCTCTTCCTTCGAAAATACCCTCTGCATTTTTCATTATTATATCACTTCAAATGTTAATTAATAATATTATAACTCTCTTATTATTATTGCTCTTAATTATTCTAAGATATTATATTCCTTAAATAATATTAGTCATAAAAGAAATTTAAAAAAATTTTATATTATTACGTAAACTTGATAATAAATAGCAATTGTTCAATTTTCTTTGGTTTTTCATATGAAAGATACTGAAAAAATAGAAATCATTATTCATGGACGAGGAGGTCAAGGAGCAGTAACGGCGTGTGAGATAATAGCTGAAGCAGCATATTTAAGTGGTAATTTTGTCGATGTGCATGCATACCCTTCGTTTGGAGCAGAAAGAAGAGGCGCTCCTGTTCAAGCATATGCTAAACTCTCTCGGAAAGACACTATTTGGGATAGGGCTCAAATAGAAAAACCCAATATCTTAATAATATTTGATGAAACTGTATTAAATCAAGAAATAACATCTTCCCTTAAACAAGGAGGTATATTCATTATTAATTCTGAAAAGGATCCAGAATTTTTTGTAGAAAAATATAAATTAAGTAGTGATTCGCAAATCGTTGTTGCGGATATTAGTAAATTGGCTTTAGAGAAAAATCTTACCATTGACGGAAACCCAGTAATCAATACACCGATCTTAGGTTTACTTTCAAAAGCACTTCCAGATTTAAATTTGGATAACTTAAAAAAAGTTATCCTTAAACGTTTAGGAGAAAAAGTTGGTATGCTGAATTATGAATTAATAGAAGAGGGATATAATTTAGCTAAAATTCGCTAGGTAGAATCATTAGTTTATTGGTTCATTTAATGGGCAATTTAACTACAAACATGCTCCCTTTTCCTCTACCCTCTGATTCTGCTCGAATGTGACCTCCATGTAAATCAACAATTTCTTTTGATATAAATAAGCCCAGACCTGAACCTTGAATATCAATATATTCTAATCCTTCTTCATATCTCTCAATTTTCCCAAATCTAGTGAAAATTATGCTCATTTCTTCTTCAGTTAGTCCAATTCCAGTGTCAATTACAGAAAACTCAGCCCAATTATCCTTTTCAGACAAGCTTATAGTTATCTTACCTTTAGGAGGAGTATTTTTTATAGCATTTAAAAGTAAATTTGTGATAACCTGCTCAATTCTCAATCTATCTATTTCAATATGGATATTTTGGGGAAGATTTAATATAAGATCTAATTTTCTCTCTTTTATCAGATACCTCATTTCTTCTGAACATTCTTTAATAATACTCGTGAGATTTAATGATTCTTTTTCTAGTTTAAATTTATCATATTCTATTCTTGTAATATCCAGTAAGTTGTCAACTAGATGATTTAACCTTTTTCCACCTTTTTGAATCATTTGAATTAATTCTAATACTTCTTCTCCTAATTTATCTTTAAAAACATTTAATAAAAGTTCAGAGCTTGAAAATACCGAAACAAGGGGCGTTTTAAGCTCATGCGAGACTCTAGAAATTAAATCTTTTCTCAATTGATCTAATTCTTGTAACTTTTGTATTTCCTCTTTTATCAATAGATCTGCTTCTTTTCGTTTAGTTATATCATGAAGCATTACTTGGACTAGTGTTTCACTCCCTAATTCTACTAAAGACCCCTGAAGATTGACCCAAATTAAACCACCATCTTTTTTATACAATTTAATATCAATACGGTGTAAAATTTCTCCTTTTATGAATCTCTCAAACAAATCAACTAACATTGGAAGAAAATCTGGGTGAATAATCGTAAGATCCATAAATTTTTTGCCCTGTAAATCACTCTTATTATATCCCCCTATTACTTCAGTGGCAGGGTTACAGTCTATGATTTCACCTTTAGAATTAATTAGAATTATAGCGAACGGTGAATCTTCAAATAAATATCTATATTTTTCCTCAGATTCTCTTAATTTTTGCTCTGATTCTATTTTATCAGTTATATCGCGAGTAAAACCATAAAAACCGACTTTATTTCCCCTAGAATCAAATTTTAAATATGCTGTTCCATCTATGATTCGAGTTTTTCCATCACTTCTAAGAACTTTACTTTCAAAAATTGCTCTTGTGTTCTCATCATTATAAAGTTGATTGAATTTTTTAAATACTTCATTTATTGTTGCCTTATCTAAAATATCGCGATAATTCATTGACAATAATTCATCTTTTTGATATCCTAAAAATTTGCACTGATAATCATTGACAAATACATAATTTCCTTTAAGATCTACTTCAAAATACCCATCCTGCATATTTTCAAGGATACTTCTATATTTTTTTTCAGATTCTCTTAGTTTTTGTTCTGCTATTCTTTTTTCAGTCATATCTTCAGTTTGAACAATTACTAAATCTGGTTTAACATAACCATAGTTTACTAATAGATACTTTTGTTCTTCAGTGAATTGAAATTTATATGTTATCTCTCTCGTGGTATGAGTTCTCTCATTATAGCATTCATGTAAATCTTCCAAGATATCCAATCTGTCCCTATACATTTCTGAAGCTTTATGGCCTAAAACGTTCATAACATTGCCATGAGTTAAATTTTCAGCGGCAATATTGAAATCAATGAGAATAAAATCATCAACTATTTTTTTCCAAGTATAGGCTGCAATTGGACCCTCTTTATAGAGGGCTTTAAATATGTCTTCAGATTCTTTTAATTTTTGTTCTGCTAGTCTCCTTTCTGTTATATCATTTCCTATCCCTAAAACAGCATAAACTCTTTCTTTCTTTTTTAATGGAATAGCATAGGTTTCAACAAAAATATATTTCCCTTCTTTAGTTTTGAGCTTATATTCACTGCGTTCTGACTGCTTTCCAGTTTTTCTAATCTCATTAGTCACTTTTATAGCTTTCATTAAATTCTCTTGATCTAGTAAGTCTATGAAAGAAA
>JAHQWY010000305.1 GCA_029856445.1 Promethearchaeia archaeon | reverse complement strand
TTTTGCCAAATTTGATTTGATTTTTATTTCTAATTCCTTTAGTTCTTTTTTCTTTCTGTCTAACTCTTTTTCTTTCTTAATTAATTCCTCATCGGAAATTTCTATTCTTTCCTTAATCAAATTTAATTCAGAGTTTAGTTTTTCAAGCTCATTTTTTTTTCCATTAATAACTTTATCATAATATTTGCCTGATTCAGTCGTATTCCCGTTTTCTCTGACTGTTGTTCTGAAAGGATCTTTTTCTTCTATTTGTTCAAGAAGCTCAAATGCCCTGATAATAACATCATCAGGTATCCCTGCTAATTTTGCTACATGAATTCCATATGATTTGTCAGTACTACCTGGTTTTAATTTTCTTACGAAATTAATACTCCCATCCTCATTTTCAATTATATCTAAATGATAATTTTTTACTCTTGGCAAACTTATTTCAGTTAATTGATGATAATGAGTGCTAAAAAGAGTTTTAACATTTAGTTCATTTAGTTTTTCAAGAGTAGCCATTGCGATACTCTGCCCATCACTAGTGCTAGTTCCCCTCCCTAACTCATCAATTATTATCAGGCTTTTTGGAGTTGCATAATTTAAAATTTTGGCTGTTTCAGTCATTTCAATCATAAAAGTGCTTAATTTTCTTGCTAGATCATCTGAAGCTCCAATACGTGTAAATATTTGATCAATTATTCCAATCGTGGCAAATTTAGCTGGTACAAAGCACCCCATTTGCGCAATGATACAAATTAAGGCAACTTGTCTGAGATAAGTACTTTTGCCCGCCATATTCGGCCCAGTAATAATTAATAATTGGTCTTCTTCATTATCTAAATAGCAATCATTAGGTATAAATTGCTCATCCAAATTTATTTGCTCTATTACTGGATGCCTTCCATCTTTAATGATAATTTTATTTCCATTATCTATCTTAGGGCGGCAATAATTATACTGTTCTGCAATTTCGGCAAAACTCGCGAGAACATCTATAATTGCGATGTTTTGTGCAGTTTCAAGGATATTTTTGGTTTCTTTTTCTACCTTTTCTCTAATCGTGTTGAATATTTCGTATTCTAAATCATTGATTTTCTCTTCAGCATTAACAATTTTTTCTTCAAGTTCTTTTAGTCTTTTTGTAGTATATCTTTTCGCATTTTTTAGTGTTGCTCTCTCAATATATTCTTCAGGGACATTTCGGATAATCGTGAGAGTTTTTAATGTTACTTCGATATAATAACCAAGGATATTATTATATCCAACCTTTAATCCTGTAGTTAAATTCCACTTCTTCTTTTGCTCTTGTTCATATTCAAGTACATATTTTTTGCCATTATGAATTATATCTCTAAGAAAATCAACATCATTGTTAAAACCATCATTAATTATATTTCCTTCCCTAATAGTAGTTGGGGGATTATCTTTAATTGAAATATCTATTAAGTCTTTGATTTCATTAAAAGTTTTTATGTTTTCAAGGAATTTTGAAATTTCTTGAATATCTGCCTTTTCTAATAAGTTTTTAATATTTGGAACTTTTTCTAAAGAATTCTTTATATTTATTAAATCTCGAGCATTTGTACGACCTATATAACTAATTCTATTAATAAAACGTTCAAGATCACCTATAACTCCTAACTCTTCCCTTAAATCAGATCTTAAAAAGATATCATCTTTAAATTTTTGAATGATATTTAGCCTTTGATTAATTTCTTCAATTTCAGTTAAAGGCTGAAGTATAAACTTTTTTAATAAACGAGCACCCATAGGTGTTCGGGTATGATTAAAAATAGAATATAATGTAGCATCTTTTCCCCTTTCCCACAGAGATTTAATTAATTCTAAATTTCTTTGGGTAATATAGTCTAAGTGTAACACGTTTTTTTCTTGGATTAAATTAATTTTAAAAATGTTTGGAATTACATCTCGTTGGGTGTCTTTCAAAAATGCTAAAAGCCCCCCAGCTGCTTGAACAGCCATCTCTTTATCTTCTAAGCCAAAACTTTTTAAATTAGAAATTTTGAAATGACGAGTAATTAATGTGTGAGCTTCATCATATAAAAAAACGTGTTCTTCATAAGATTTGACAATTGCTTTTGTCAAATCTGTTAGGATAATAAAAAGTTTTTCATCTTTTTTTAATTCTGGAGGAATAATTAATTCTACAGGATCAAATTGAGAAAATAGACTCAATAGTTTTTCTTGAGGATCTAGCTCTTTATTTGAAAATTCCGTCGCTACAAAATCTCCTGTAGATATATCCGCAAAAGCAACTCCGAAACCTTTTCTTTCTTTTACCATAGAGGCAATATAATTATTTTCATTGGATTTTAACAAGTTTGGTTCTATAACTGTACCTGGAGAGAGAACACGAGTAACTCCCCTCTTTACGATACGACCTTTTACAGTTGCAGGGTCTTCTAATTGATCAACTATTACTACAGTTTGATTAAGATTCATAAGGTTGTTAAAATAATTATGACCTGAATGGTGGGGGATTCCCGCTAATGGAACATCTCCTCTTTTTGTCAAAGTAATCCCTAAAAGTTTTGAAATTCTTTCAGCATCATCATAAAAAAATTCGTAGAAATCGCCCATTCGATAGGAAATTAAATAATCTGAAGGAAATCTTTTACGTATTGAGTACCAATGCTTTAACATAGGAGTTAGATTCCTTTCATTTATTTCCTTCATTTTTAGCCCATTAATAAGTTAGGAGATATTATTATTACTTATAATCAATTATAACAGTAGTTTTTTATTAACTATAATTGTTAAAATTTTAATAACAATAATAATGAAGATAATTAGGTTTTTTATTATTCCTAAGACTCTCCCAAAATATCATTAATTAAAAAGCATATCGTTTTCTCTATTTCAAATTTAAAGTTTATAAATTCAAATAAACTATAGATTTAGGAATTATAGATTTGATTAATTTTAAAAGTTTTAAGATAATAAAAATTATTACTCACAAGATTAATTGAATGAAACTTCACGTTACTGATTATTATGCCAGAAAAAATTAGGTTAGCTATTGTAGGGATAGGTAATGCTGCATCCGCTTTAATCCAAGGCATTGAATATTACAAGGATAGGTTAAACGATCGCGGATTACTTCGCCCAAACCTAGCAGGATATCGCGTTTCTGATATTGAAATTGTTGCCGCTGTAGATATTTCAGAAAAAAAAGTAGGAAAAAATGTTTATGAAGCAATTTATGAAAATGAATTAGATATTTTGGTTGATTTCCAAAATACAATGAATGTCCCTGTTGTAATGGGAAATATATTGGATGGTGTGATAGTTGAGACTGAAAAAAATATTAAGCCGGCACATTTTTTACCTGAGGATATTGCAGAATATTTTAAATCAACTAAAACAGAAATAGTTCTATGTTTATTACCTTCAGGAGCAGATAATGCGGTTAAATTTTATGCTAACGAGGCTATTAAGGCTAAATGCGCCTTTATTAATGCAACACCGACAAAAATTGCAACCGATGAAGAATTTGCTAAAAAATTTTTTAACAGCGAATTACCCTTAATCGGGGATGATTTACAAGACCAATTTGGAGCAACAATTTTGCACAAAATGATCATTCAACAGATGTTAGATAGAGGAATTGATATAAAAGAAAGCTATGCCCTGGATGTAGGGGGTGGAGCTGAAAGCTTAAATACCATTTATCGCGCACGTGAAATTAAACGAGAAATCAAGAGTATGTCTGTAACAAGCGCATTAAATATAGATGCCCCAATTGTTGCTGGTACCTCAGATTGGGTTGAATTTCTCAATAATAAAAGAAATTCTATGCTCTGGATTGTAGGAAAAGGATTTTTAGGCTCTGAAATAATAATGGATATTAAGATTCAAACTGAAGATGGTCCTAATGGAGGTTCAGTTTTGGTTGATGTCATTCGAGCAACAAAAGTGGCTATAAATCAAAGCGCTAAAGGTTCTATAGATGAAATTTCTGCATACGGTTTTAAAAATCCACCAATATCTGTGAAAAATCCATCAGTGGCTAATAATAATTTAGCTAATTTTATTTTAGGAATAAACAGGAGGAATTAAACCCATGAAAAGTAATCATAATGAAAAAGAAATTCGGGTTGCTTTAGCTGGACTTGGAAATTGTGCATCTGCTTTAATTCAAGGTCTTGAATATTATAAGAATATAAAGGAAGAGGATCTCTATATTAACGGTATAATGAATCCAAGTATAGGCGGATATCTCCCTCACCATATAAAAGTAGTTGCTGCTTTTGATGTAGCTACAACAAAAATAAATAAGGATATCTCGGAAGCAATATATGCTGAGCCTAATTGTTGTCAAATGATTGTGAAACCAGATGAACTGCCAGAAACTAATGTTTTTTGTTTTCCTGGGCCCATTTCAGATGGATGCTATAGAAGTAAAGATGGGCGTATATCCACTTTAGATTACTTTAAGGCTTATGATGAGAGTAGAGTAAAACCTGTTAATATCGCCCAAACATTAATAGACAATAAGGCTGAAATTTTGATTAATCTTTTACCTGTGGGG
>JAHQWY010000304.1 GCA_029856445.1 Promethearchaeia archaeon | reverse complement strand
TAAATCTATTAGAAAAATATTTAAAAATTAATAGAAAAAAATGGAAGGATTGTGTAATCATACCTGTTCATCTCTTTGGACATCCATCCGATATGAAAAGAATTATTGAGTTGGCAGAAAAGTATAATTGTCTTATTTTAGAAGATTCCTCCCAAGCTCATGGAGCATTAGTTTTGAATAGAAAAGTAGGTGGCTTAGGGGATTTGTCTGCTTTTTCATTATATCCTGGGAAAAATTTAGGCGCCGCTGGTGATGCAGGAGTTATTACAACCAACAATGAAGAATTATTTGGTAAAATTAAAGCATTAAGGAATTACGGTTCAAATAAAAAATATCATTATGATTTTAAAGGGTGGAATAATCGATTGGATACAATTCAAGCAATTATACTCAATGAAAAACTAAAGCATTTAGATAAATGGAACGATATGCGGATTAACGTTGCTAATAAATATAATGACTATCTAGATGAAAATAGGGATCTAATAATTCCAGAATCTGCCCCATACATAAATAAACATGTATATCACATTTATGCGGTACGTGTAAAAAATAGAAATGATTTACAGAATTATTTACTTAAACATGAAATCCCTACAATAATTCATTATCCTATTCCAATTCAAAAAACGAAACCATTTAAACATCTTGATAAATTCAATAATCCAAAAACTATAAAGTATGCTGAGGAATTGATAAGCCTACCAATACATCCTTTTATGTCTGATGAAGAAATAGATTATGTTTCGTCTATAATTAAAGGTTATTTTTAACTAGTTTGTTTTTTATTAATATTTTTTCAAATAGCACCTTTTCAATTAGCTTTAATTCAAAAACCACAGATTATCTAAATATTTGAACTTTTCAGTTGATAAACTTTAAGATTAATTGATTATTTTGAATTTTAATTCATGTCTGAAGGAGAAGAAAGCAAACTAATAAATTGGTTAAATAAGTATAAACGAATTTTAATTGGTTTAGTAACCATAATTTTGATAATTCTAATAGTAATTATTATAGATTTTCCAAAATTACTAAAAAAAATATCTATGATTGGTTTATGGGGTACTATCTTTTTTATCCTAATATATACAATCGCATTCCTCCTTAGAGCTTATAAATTAAAATTGATTTTTAAGGGTTTAAATCAATCAATTAAATTTTCCTCCTCATATTTTTCCATTGGAGCGAGTTTTGTTATAAATGACCTAACCCCAGGACAAATAGGTGATATAGCAAAGGTTCTTATAATTAAGGATAGAGAAGATATTAGATTGAGTGAAAGTTTTGCTGGGATTGCCGTAGAGAGAGTATTAGACTTAATGCTATTATTTAGTATTAGCTGTTTTGCTCTAATATACTTATATCTGACTAACATTGGTGAATTAGAAAATAGAATTATTTTAGGGCAAGATCTACAATTTTATCTTTTGCTCGGAGCAATATTTATAATTATCGTTTTAGTATTGTTTATATTTCTACTCTACAAACAAGAATTTGTAATAAAAATTACTAAAAAGATATCAAACAAATTAGGAGAATATTTAGACAGCTTTTTAACCAATTTTAAGAATGGTTTGAAGAAATTTAAAGAAAATAAAAAAGAGCTCTTATTTATAATTCTCTTAAATTTTCCAACGTACATCATCGATGCTTTCATCATGGTAATTTTTTTTATCTTTTTAGATTATAACTTAAATGTATTTATAATTGTCCTAGCAACATTGGTTTTGTTTTTCAGTAAAATAATTCCAATTACACCAGGAGGTTGGGCTATATCAGAAAATGTTGGTGCTTTGTTTATCTTTATATTTTATCCAGAAATTGCATATCTTGATATTTTAGCTGTTTTTGTTATTGATCATTTATTAAGAAGTGCTTATGTTTTCTTTTATGGGGGATATTCCATATTTCATTATAATTATTCCTTGAAAGAACTTCAAAAAATCGACTCATAAGTTATTCTTAAAATATTTTAATACTCATTAGCCCAATCAAGTGAATTTGACTTAATTAGATTAAAGAGAGAAAAGAAAATTATTTAAAAGAAGTTAAGCTTAATATTGTATCAGGAAATACATCAAAATTAAAATAATGAACAGTTACGGAATGAATTTACATTGTATGACGGAAACCGAATAATTTGTATTGCTCCATGCTTTAATGAGTTGCATAAAATTGATAATGTTGTGAAGAAAGTAAAACAAACTATTGTAGATGAAGTTTTAGTAATAGATGATGGATCAACGGATAGATCTCCAGAAACTGCAAAAAAACAGGGAGCCACTGTTATCTCATTAGGAAAAACTCATGGAGTTGGATATGCTCTCCGAAAAGGAATTGAATATGCTATAAAAAACAAATATGAGATAATAGTGATTATTGCAGGCAATAACAAAGATAACCCGAATGAAATCGTAAAATTATTAGAACCTATAACAAGAAAAGGTTATGACTTTGTCCAAGGATCTCGCTTCAAAAAAGGAGGTGGGTATGGTGCTATGCCTTTCTATAGAATTATCGCTACGAGAATCCATCCATTATTATTTTCAATTATTTCCAGAAAATGGGTAACTGAAAGTACTAATGGATTTCGGGCATTTAAAACTTCAATATTTAAAGATAAAAGAATTGATATCTGGCAACCTTGGCTTGATAAATATGAACTTGAACCTTATTTATATTATAAATTAATAAAACTTGGTTATAAAACAACAGAAGTACCCGTAACAAAGCTTTATCCTTCTAAGGAATTAGGATATACTAAAATGAAGCCAATAACTGGTTGGTGGAGTATTTTCAAGCCTTTAATTCATCTAGGGCTCAAGTTACGTAAATAAGATTTTAATTTAATATTCTATTTTAGCCGAAATCTAATAAAGGAAAATGATAAATAAATACGCAATAAATACCGCAATAAAAGATAAGTAGAACGTTAAAACATGATTATCCACTTTGATTTCTCTTTTTATAAATCCTAAATTCAGTTTAAACGAGAAAAACTCTCTTTCTTTTAAGATTCCATAAAATAATATTGCCTGAAACCAACGTGCATAAATAAAACTGAATACCATGAAAGATGCGGTAGTTATTGTAGAGAAAACCGAAATTTCAAATTGATCTGCATCTTTAAGTCTAAATATAATGAATAATAGAGCTAGAATACAGGCGGGTATTATTCTTATGAATAAAGGTACATCCGATCCAAAAGTAGACCAATCAGTTAGACTATCTAAAAACCAATCTGTTATGAAAAGAGGAATTATTAATAAAATAATTAATGATGGAGCAATAGATATAACAAAAACTTTCATTTCTTTCCAATTTCTTTCTATCAAATATTTTAAAAATAGAAATCCTACTGCTGGCAGTGTATAATATTTTGTACACATAGACAATCCTAAAAATATATAAAATAAATATTTAGCATATCCCTCTTCTTTAGGGTAATAAATTAAAGCAAGAAAGAAAAAGAAGAAGAAAAACGCATCTGTAATATGATACCCACAATTTTCCAAACTAAAAGCATTATTAAGAAAAAAAAATGGATTTACTGCAAATAGCCCTAAAGCATAATTGATATTTTTAACTTTGAAATTTTTCAAGACGAAATAAAACATTAGAACTGTAAGAAGGTCACAAAAAAAACCCCAGAAAGCAAAAATTCCAATACTGCCAAAAGAAAAGAATCTAAAAACTTCCAAAAAAAACACTGCTAGTGGAGTACTCGTTAAATTATCATCGAAGTAAGATCCTAAGTCTCCCCAAGATCTTCCGGGATCTATCTTATGAGTATAATAATAGTATAAGAGGATACCAATTCTAATTATTACACCAAAGATGATAAGGAGTATGGCTTTATGTTCTAAAATTTTCTCTAGTAAATTTTTCTCTGAGGATAATTCTGATTCATTTTCCATATATCTTTTCATACGGAAATTCTTATAAAACTTTCTAAAAAATACATTGATCACATAAACCTTACGGATTTTGTAGATAATATTGTTTCAATCAACACTCAATATTCTTTTCCAGCGAAAAGTGAAAAATTGAAATTATATTATTATATTTAAATACTAAGTGGAAGAAAATCGATTTTATGGGATAATTTTCTATTTTCTTTAATTTGTAATTATTTTACCGCAATTTGTATACTAGTTGGAACAATTGCTACTCTGGGCGTTTCACCAAATTCCCTTTTCAATTCTTGAATCAATTCAGACCAATTATTAAATAATACAACAGATTCAGGAAAGAAATGATTCTTATCTATCTCATTCACATTAGGTGAAAAAAGATACACTTTCCTTTTTTGGATAAAGTGATTCCAGAATCTAGTTTCCCCGATATTCCTATGGAGTCTTGCACCTGTTTCCCCTACAAGACTATGATATCCCCGTCCTTCATATGAACTTGTCATGGCAACTATTGCTCCATTCGGTTCAATAATTGTTTGAGGTGCCGTCATTAAAAAATTAAAAGCTTTGTATTGAGCTTGATCTAATTCTGAATCTTCTGGCCATGAATTGAAAAAACAAATTTGATTATTTTG
>JAHQWY010000303.1 GCA_029856445.1 Promethearchaeia archaeon | reverse complement strand
TTGTTTCATCACGGATTTAGATATACTAAATATTCATTTCTATCTTCATCAGAGTCAGTTCCATCATTAACTTCAATAATTATGAGAACATCAATTGATCCTAAAGTACTTATATCCCAATCATATGAAAATCCTGTTAAATCACTTTCAATAAGATGTTTAGTTACACCATCCGTAGTATAAGACAATGTAAATATCAGATTGTCATTGTCTAAGTCTTCAGCTGACCAAGTAATAGAAACAAAGTCATAATGACTAGTTGCGTCTCCAGGGGTAAGAAGAGTTATTTGGGGTCCTTTATTAAGTACCATATAACTAAATGGATCCCCCCAACCATCAGTTCTATTCATTTTATTTTCAAAGAGATCAATAGCTTCGATAAACCATAAAACATTCGTTCCCTTCGGGTAAGATGGTATATTTCCTTCCCAGGTTCCTGGAATCGAAGGATATTCAATGAGAGGTGCTGTATTCCACACGAAACCCCCATCTATCGAATATTTAATATATGCCGATTGAATTCCGCTTTCATCTTCAATATCTACAATAACTATGGGTGTATCATCCGCACAAGGTGCTACTCCATCATTGTTTGAATCTAATTCAATATCAGGCATCCCAATTAAAGGAGGTCTCCAATCATTTGTATTATATTCCCAAGGATCTGAAGTAAAACAAGCGTCCGATATTGTCTCGAAAATATAGGTACCAAATCGATTATCTATACCTATTCTATTTGTAATCATGTCCCCTTTTTCAACATCATCATAATAATCAAAATCTTCCATATGATATCTTCTTGTTATTGTCTCTGTAGTTTCTGATCTATTATGCCATTTAAATTTGAAACCAATATTTAATCTAACAGGACCTAATATCGGCCCACAGTGTATATCGATTGCAGCCGATTTTTCATTAAAGTCAGTTACTTGTTTTTCTGAATGACTATGCACCAAGTCTCTTCCTCCTCCAAATACGGTGTATATTCCTAGCCCTCCGTCTATAGGACTGGACCACGTAATATCTGCTGATTCAGGAAAAACGCCTCCATTTTCTTCTGCTTGTAAAACATAATTTTGTGCAAGCCATTCAGAGGGGACTTCATTAGGACCACCTATAATTTCTCCTGTGAAATTCAATCCATAATGTAGTGTAGGATTAATATATTCGTAAGCACCTTCCGCTCCAAAAAATTCCGCTTTAGTTGCTCTTGTATAATAAGGCATATAGATAGCTTCTCCCCAATAAGTATCACCTCTTCCCGGACCTGTACTTGTAGTTGTGGCATCCCACGTTGTAGTACTCGTTATTGCGCTTGTATCTATAGTTTGAGTATCGATACGTATTAGATTTTCATTTCTTTCAACATTTAATGAGAAGTGGTAGCCTACGACTTCAAATTCTTTAGGCTCATATTTAATTCCAGCACTTGTACTTAAATCAAGTTCAAATAGAAAAGAATGTGTTTCTGTAAGTGCTAAGCTTGCCCAACTGCGATCTCCATTAGGATCATATATTATGGCATAAAGTTGGTTCCCAATAAATTCAACCCCACGGTCATATTCTATCACTTCAGCACTAATCATTTTTCTAAAGATAAAATTTCTGCTATCACTTTGAGTTATACCAAATATGTCAGTACTTTCAATAATTGCTATAATATTCCCGTTTATTGAATGACTATATGGTTCTAAATTTACTGTATTTTTTCCATTGACCAATCCTCCAGGAGGAGTTCTATCAACTCTCTCCCCGAATCCATTGTCAATATATAGCTTAATTTCCTCATCGAAATAGTCCTCATCAATATAAACATACATGTCAAAGATTGCATCCGAGGTTTCGATTGTTGTACAATTGAAAATAATAGTATCACCGCCGATGGGACCTTCCCAATAGAGGGGTGAATCTTGGTTTCTTATTTCAAGTGAATAACAGTCATAAGTTGAGAATCCATTCTCATCTCTAGCCCTAATCCAAAGATTGTAACTACCATTATTGTAATCGTATCTATCAAGTTCAAGATTCCAAATTCCATCAATCTCATTAATTCCTGACCAACCACTATAATAAAGATCATCTTGTACTAGAAATTCGACAGAATCTATTGAGCTCGAGAAATAATTTCCAATAGGATTAATTTGAAATTTGTAATCTGTGATTCTGTTTATTTCTATAAACTCTGGATAATCGCGATTTTCAAATCCATATCCTTCTACTTCAAGTGAACAATCAATTTCATCTATATAATGTTCAGCACCTGCAAATTGAATTGCAAACGCCCACCAATTAATCCAGGCATACGTATAAAATCTTAAATCAAAAAAATAGGCATCTCTGATACTATTATAATCTATAAAACTGTTATCAAGGTTGGTACCGCCAATAGTCCAAGAATCTTCAACCTCAACTAGTGCACCACTATATCCATGACTACGTTTATATTGCCATGTACCAGAATCTAAATTTTTAATGTAAGCATAGGAATAACCAGTATAAGGAGGACTGCCCCTCATTGACATGCAAGAAGATTGGTAAAAATACCGGGAAACGATATCTGCTCGTCTAAAACCAGTTACAGTTCCTTGCTCGGGTAATTCTATAAATAATCTAACCTGGGATTCAGCTAATGCAGAGGCTGCGCCCCAAAATACGAGATCTGTATCATAAGTTCCAATAACATTTTCATCAGAATCTTCCCACCAAGATCCATCTTCAACATAATTAGATGCAGGATTTTTATGTAACAATTCATAATCTGTAATACAATTATTTATTTCTAGCGAAGTTCCAATATTCCCATCGTGAGCGATTACTATTCGCATTTGGTCAATTTTTACAACGCTAGTTCCTTGTTGAGCGTTTGTAGAGCCAATTATTCTAAACTTTGTAGTTCTTGCCAAAAAGTGCCGACTAAGGGAAACTCCAGAATCACTAATACTATGGATTGTATTCCATGAATAGCTTGAATAGCCTTGAAATTGAAGACTTGCTCCTTGTATATTCAGTGGATCGATTTCTAAAAATAAGAATAGATCATAATAATCTAAAGGAAAATTACTCAAATCAGCTCCAAATAGAAAATTAACTTCAACCGAGTATGCGTTAAGTGATGAATCCCACACTCCTTCAATTTCATACTTATTTTCGTCAATGCTTATTAAATCTTCTAGATTGTTGATATTTCCCTCTCCCGTATAATCCTTTCCTGCTTGAATATCTACTGATAATATATAAGTAAATAGTTCGGATACAGGTGACAAAATTACATCAACATGTTTTTTATTAGACGCACCAGAATCTCCATCATTATTATGAGCTTTAATATAATACCACCATGAACCTTCTGTTACTGCCTCTGTGTAGGATAGAGATGATATTGTCGTTATTAAGGTATATGTCCCAAATTCTGCATTACTCCTATATACTTTATATGAGGTGGCACCACTGGAGGAAGTCCATTGCAGCATAACCTCTCGCAGATGGACTTCCTCCAGTGGGATTCTGATTAGTCCACGCATCCGTGGAATAATCGTACAACCATGTTCCACCTACGAAATTAGTATATGAAGTCATGCCTCCAAACAGCAGGACTTTTTTGGTGCCATCAAACGCTGCCATAGTACTACCAAATCTACCAGTTGGGTGATTAGCAGGAGACATTTGGTACCACATAGTATCACTGACGTCATAGATATAAGTGTCGTTATAATATGTCCACCCAGCACTATAACCTACACCACCAAATAACATTATTTTATCGGTTCCGTAAATAGTGGCCATTGCATTACCATATCTGCCATTTGGGGATGTAGCTGGTGAAGTCTCAGACCAGGTACCCAAGCTCGAATCGTATACCCAAGTATCATCCATATTATAATAACCACCAAAAAGGACCCCTTTATCATCACCATCGACAGATGCCATTGCAGTATAATATCTAGCTGATGGTCTTGTAGTTTGAGTTTTATCAGTCCAAGTATTATCAGATAGATCAAATTCCCATGTATCATATCTGTTCCATGCACCACCGAAAATCACACCTTTATCATCACCATCGATAGAACACCCCCCGTGATATCCTCTTGCTGGCGGCGAGGAACCTGGTGTTTGTTGTAACCAATGTTTCAGATCCGAAATGTCAATTTGAAGTTTCGCCGCTACCCCTGTTCCAACAATCGTCAGATTATTTAAGGTACCATTGCTAAAATCTTTATCAGAAGATTGCAACCACGTGGAAGCTGCAATTGCAGAGTTCAATTCAGGGTTTATATTGAAAATTACAATAGATCCTGCTAACACCAATAAAATAATTAGTAAAACGGAACACAATCTATATTTACCGTCGAATTTTCTCATGAATATTGCCCCTTATATATTATTTTTATTTTTGCCTCACTATAGTTCTTGCAGAATAAATTATACGACCTTATATAATAAGTTTATAGATAATTATGCAAAACATTATCCTAATAAATTTTATTACTCCATATAGTTTAAAAGCTTTATGGTACACTTTTTTTATAATTTATCTTTAATAATTAAATTTTATAATCTTTAAAGCTTGAAT
>JAHQWY010000302.1 GCA_029856445.1 Promethearchaeia archaeon | reverse complement strand
TACATCCGATTCTATCGCACGCATCCAACCTGAAAGTTTAATGGGTTTAAGTACACCCAATTCAACAAGCTCAAGATTTGCATTAATATAATTTGTTTCGTGAAGTGTTGTAGGAAAGCCAATCTCGGATTGATAAACACCCATTCTATTTAATAAAATGTTTAAAACAGTTTTCTCCAATTTAGCTAAGCCTAACCGACTTGTCTGAACGCCATCTCTATTAGTAACATCTAATAGATATATTCGGTTATCCATTATTCAAAACTCGAGTTAATTAAAACATTAATATTATAATCCATTGTACATTAATAAAATTTTTGAAAAAATTTTAGCGTTTTTTGGATTATTGTAGATAAAACGATATTGACTTTTATTAGAACTGAACATTAAACTAAAATAATTTATTAAAATTCTTAAAACGTTTAATATTTGAGTAATTTTAAAGGTAAAAATGAATGTTTATCATAAAAAGAGAGATTAACTTTTAAAATTCCCAATGTAATAAAAGCTTATAAAGAAAACAACCTTCTTTTTCTATAATCTAAAAAGAGTGAACCAGTAGAAATGCCTGAAACACCCCCTAAAGATTTAAGGTATGCTGAAGATTTAAGGCGTGAGGGAAAGTTTCAAGAAGCTCTTAACGTTATTAATAATATAGAGAAGAAAAGAACATTTACACCAAAAGATCAGTTATCTTTACTTATTTTAAAAGGAAAAATTTATACTTTATTTCAAAATTATATAGAATCAATTAAAGTTGGTGAGACAACTTATAAATTGAGCCAAGGTTTAGAACAGATTCCAGATATTATTATGTCTCTTCTTTTTAAAGCAAATTGTGTCTTCCTTGGACAAGCTGATCAAGCCATGGAACATCTTTTAGAAGCAGAAGAATTACTGAATACTTTAAGTGATGTATCTCCTACATTTATCAGTCGACAAAAGGGGAATATATTATTTAGGAAATCCTGGGCTTTTTTTTATCAAAATGACTATAAAAATGCCCTCGAAACAGCAAAAATTTGTCTTGAAATATATGAAAAGTTTAATAAAAAGACAGAAATTGCTTATACTCTTCAGATTATTGGATTTATATACGAAACACAAGTCCAATATGAGATTGCTTTAGAACATGCATTAAAGAGCTTAAAATTATTTGAAGAAGTAGGGGATCCCATTGGAACTGCAACGACTCTTCTACTGATTGGGAGGATTTATTATCTTACTGGTGAAGTAAATAAAGCTTTAACATTTTGTAAGAAGAGTTTATCAACTGGATTAATAAGTGAATTAGATAAAACTTCTGCTTACACTTATATTGGCTTGATATATAACACGAAAGGTGAATTAGAAAGAGCCCTACGATATTTTAAGAGAGGTTTTTCACTTGCAGAGAAAAATAACTTTTATGGGGCTTTTGTCAATCTCCAGATATTAATTGGAGCTATTTACATTCAGAAAAGAGAATATAAGTTAGCATTAGAATATTTAAAACCAGGTTTAACACTTTCTAAGAATACAAATAATATTTTAGGAATTGGATTATCATTAGCTTATCAAGGATTGATATGTTATGAACAAGATTCAAAAAGTGAACTTCAAGAAATTATAGATCAATTGAAGGAATTTAGTGAAAAATATAATGACAGATTCCTAATAGCTGAATATAATATGGCAAAAGCAATGATGTTGCAAAGAAGTAATCGAAGTCGAGATAGAGCTGAAGCAGAAAAACTTCTCAAGCAAGCTGTTAAAAATCCCTCTTCACCAGATATATACATCTTTTCTCTTGCCAATCTATGTGAATTTTACTTAGAAGAATTAAAATTATTTAATGAACCCAATATCTTAGAAGAAATTCATCCACTAATAACACAACTTCTTGAATTTTCGAACGAACAAAATTCATACGGGACTTTAGCTACAGCGAAGCTGGCAGAAGCAAAAGTAAAATTGATCCAAATGGATTTTAATGGTACAAAGAAATTATTGACAGAAGCACAAAAAATAGCTGAGTTACATGGATATAAACTTTTAGCTCAAAAAATTTCAAGTGAACATGATAATTTACTTGATCAAATTAAATCTTGGGAGGAATTTAAAGAGAGAAATGCCCCTATTGAAGAAAGATTAGAATTAGCCTCTATTCAAGGCGTTATAGAACGTTTGCAAGGCAAACGTGCAATAGATCCACCTGAAATAGTTGAGGAAATACCAATATTATTACTTATTATGGATGAAAGTGGAAACACATTTTTCAATCATTCATTTATAGAAAATTGGGATTTTCATGATCTTTTTAGTGCTTTTATGTCAGCATTTAATACATTTAGTGGTGAAATTTTTTCTAAATCTATTGATCGTATTAAAATTGGTGAAAATACAATCTTAATTAATCCTATTGAATCTTTTTTGGCATGTTATGTCATTAAAGGGCAATCATATCCTGCCCAACAAAAGCTAAATCGATTTACTGATGCTCTCAAAAATAACGCTGAAATTTGGGATACATTGAATAAAGCAGTTAGAACTAGTGAGATGCTAGAATTAAATAAACCCACATCGCTTGGAGTTGTAATAAATGATATTTTTGCTTAATAGACCATCAACTTTTCAATAATAAAGACGTGTTCCAAAATCTTTTAAGGAAATTTAGCTTCTTTTTTTATAATCTAAAAAGTGTGATCCAATAAAAATGTCCGAATCAGCCCCAAAAGATTTGAGATATGCTGAAAGTTTAAGACGTGAAGGGAAATTCCTAGAAGCACTCAAAGTTATCGACGATATAGAAAAGAAAGGAACACTTACACCTGGGGATCAGTTATCATTACTTATCTCAAAAGGGAAAATATATACTCTATTACAACAATACCCAGAATCAGTTAAGATTGGTGAATTAGCTTACAGTTTAAGTAAACGATTAGAAAGGGTTCCTGATACGATTATGGCTCTTATATTTAGGTCAAATCCAGTACTCCTCGGACAACTCGAAAGAGTTCTGGATTATCTCAATGAAGCAGAATATCTACTTAATTCTTTAACTGACGTGTCTCCTAATTTCATTTCGAGACAAAAAGCAAACATTTTATTTAGGAAAGCATGGGCTCATTTCTTTGATGGTAATAGAGATGGTGCTATAGAAGACGCGCTTGAATGTTTGGATCTACAAGAAAAATTGGGGAATAAAAATGAAGTGGCACACACCTTACATACACTAGGACACATATATTTATTTAGTAATGAGTTCGATTTGGCTGTAGATTATGTTTCAAGGGGATTAAGGATATTTGAAGAGATAGGAGATCCAATTGGAGGAGCATTGATTCTAAATAAACTTGGAAGGATCTCATTTGTTAAAGGTGACTTAAACAAAGCTTTAGCTTATTGTAAAAAGAGCTTATCAACAAGACCTATTAATGCACTTGTGAAATATAATAATTACACTTTACTTGGAGATATATACCACGCAACAGGTGAATTGGATAGGGCTTTACGATATTATAAGCGAATTCTTTCTTTCGCAGAGCAATTTAGTGGAACTGGAATTGATATAAATACCAAGATTTTAATTGGTACTATTTATGTAACGAAAAGAGAATATGAACTAGCGATAGATATTCTTAAATCAGGCTTGATGGTAGCTAGAGAAGTTAATAATCCTATAGCGATTACAAGCTCATTATTGGGATTAATGCTAATATATCATCAAATGGATTTACGAGAAGAATTTAAACAATGTTTAGATCAATTGAATGAATATCCTGAAAAATTTAAATTTCGAGTGATTTCAAATGGATATCGAATAGGAAAAGCTTGGTTATTATTAAAAAGTGGCAGAAGTCATAATCGAGCTAAAGCAGAGAAATTGTTAAAACAAGCCGTTCAAGAAGCTACTAACCCAATAATTTATCATTATGCCATGAGCGAACTCTGTGAGTTTTATCTAGAGGAATTACATTTATTTAATGACCCAGAAATACTTGAAGAATTAAATCCTTTAACTATACAATTACTAAACTATGCAAAGGAACGGAATTTATATGGGACTTTAACTGAAGCTAAGTTACTTCAAGCAAAACTTGCATTGATCCAGATGAAATTTGAGGAGGCACAGCTGTTATTGACTCAAGCTCAACGTGTAGCTGAGTTACATGGACTTAATCATATGGCACAAAAAATTTCAAGTGAATACGATAATTACTTGGAAAAATTAAATGAATGGAAAAATCTTAAAGCAAAAGATGCACCAATTGCAGAACGTTTAGAATTAGCCTCGGTTGAAGGTGTTATCGAACGGTTGCAGGGTAGACGTGTAATTGATCCACCAGATTTAATTGATGAGGAACCAATATTACTTCTTATTATGGACAACAGTGGAACCACATATTTCAGCCATACATTTGCTGAGAAATTAGCTTACAGCGACCTATTCAGCTCTGTAATGTCTGCTTTCAATACGATTATGGATGAGATCTTCTCGAATTCAATTGATCGTATAAAAGTTAAGGAATATACAATCCTGATTAATCCAGTTGAGAGCTTTCTAGTGTGCTATGTAATTAAAGGGCAATCCTATCCAGGTTTACAGAAGTTAA
>JAHQWY010000301.1 GCA_029856445.1 Promethearchaeia archaeon | reverse complement strand
ATATCTTATGATAATTACTTTTATGGTTTCTATATTAAAATTGCTTTTTCCTAAAATAACAAAGAGTAGAGATAAATTCATTAATCATTAAATATTTCTATTTAATATTACATGACTGAAGAATCAAATGAGAAAACTGAAAAGATTCAGTTAGAGGGAATAATAAAAAAGGATAAAGTTATTGTAACTGATTATAAAGGAATTGAAGAATTTTATAATACATCTTATATTGGAACTATTGAACAAAATAGTGATAAGCAGGATATTTTAATCCTTGATGCTATTGAAGTACTACTCTTAAGTGAAAGAAATAGAATCCTATTATGGAAAGATAATGATCAAAGTAAAGCATTGTATGATTTTGAAGGGTTATTAACCTATTTTACACAATTTGACAATCGATTGTGGCATAAATATATAATTTATATGGATTTAAGAAAGAGGGGTTATATTGTTCGAACTGGTTATGGAAATGGGATAGAATTCCGTGTGTACAAGAGAGGTGCTGATTTTGAAAAAGACACGGCGAAATTCTTAATATTTCCTGTTTTTGAAGGGAGCCCTATAGAGTTAAGAGATTTGGATAAAATGTCTAGAGTTGCTATGGGATCACGTAAAGATTTAATTGTAGCAACTGTTGATAGTTTAAGTAAGCCTATTTATTATAGTGTTAAGAAATTTCAGATATTAAACACAGAAGAAAATGGGAATTTATGATGGAATAGGGTGTAAAATCTCTTTCCAAATTATTAAAATGATTTATGAATGTATTATCATTAAGATTTCTAAATAATTGAATTTTCTCATACTTATTATGATTTTGAATTTATAATTAAAAAAAAAAGAATTAAGTAATTTTATATTAATATTTTATTCATTTTTTTCTGTATCTTTAATATCTTCTAAGGCTCTTCTTTCACGGATTTCTTCTTTAATTTTTTTTATTGTTATTCCTTTAAGTTTAATGAATTGATAAATGAATATGGCTGTGGAGATAAGAATTCCAACTAGGTAAAACACTTGAATAGTCCAGAAAAAAGGTTCGATGGAGGTAAAGAATACAAGTTTAAATGTATAGGATAAGCATGCAATAGCTGTAATCCAAATCATTGAAATAAGTAAGACTATTCTTTCATAAAACTTAGGCTCACCTTTATCAAACACAAGTATTTTTAACCAAAAAATTATACAAATAAATGTTATGGGTGTAAAGATGAGGGAACCTATAGCAATTGGAATAAGTAAATACACCGCAAATCGACTTCTCCAGATATCTAGGACTTCTCCTAAGGTCATCTGATCTTGAATTTGGACTTTCGCGTACTTTCCTCTCCAACTAAAGTATTTTTTCTTCATTTTTCTTCCTATTTTTTTAGCACCTTTCTTAACTCTTTTAAGTATTCCAGTTTCTACAGCTTCCTCAAATTCTTCTCTAATTAAGGGAATTATGTATAATGTTAGCATTAAAGAGATAATTCCATAAAGGAAAACTATAAGGTCAAACCCAAATTGTATACCAGTTGGAGGATCTGAAGGAGGTAAGTTTGAAAATATGCTGTATATAGCAAATCCTATGAAAATTCCCGGAATTATCACCTGAATAATTACCAGCACCTGTACATGTTTTTTACTAAATTTATCAGTAAAACGATTTAGAATCCATAATATACCATTTGCAACAGTTAATATCAAACCAAAACCAGAAAGAAGCTTCATTGTCCAAAAGAAAATTAGGAAAGTGAAATCCAATGCAACAAAGCCAAAGATCAGTTCAAGAATCATAAAAATAGTAGTTGCGATAACACCAATGATATAAAATATATCAAATTTTTTGAGATCTATATTCATAAATAAAATAAATTACTTGAAATCTTAATAATGTTCGTGTTTTCCGTCTATAAGACATATAATTTAAAAAATTATTATTGAAAGACAATTCAAAATAAATGATATAGGTCTTTTTGTCGTCAAATAGAGAAACAAGTATATTGAAGGTCTCTTTATTTTTGATTTATTATACTTTTCGAGGAGTTAATAAATTTATACAAAGCTTCATAATTTTATAAATATATAAGAAATAGAAGCCGAAAATAAAAAAGTCATAAAGTGAGAGGATTGGAAAGTGGAGAAGTTCTTATGTGATACATCTGTAATTTTTGATGGTCAGATCCTTAATTTAATCGAAGATGGGGAGTTAGGAGAAGTTCCGGAGATTTTAATTTGTAACATAGTAATTGCGGAGGTTGAATATCGAACTAATATTCAAAAGGAAATTGGATTTTTTGGTTTAAATGTATTAAAAGAACTACGTAAACTTCATGATGAAAAAATAATTAATTTACTCATTGTGGGAAGACGGCCAACTAGGGAAGAAATAAAACTGGCTCAAGGTGGTGAACTTGATGCATTGATAAGAGAGGAAGCTCGCCAGAACAATGCTATTTTAATAACTGCTGATAGAATTCAAGGTGATGTAGGAGTTTTTGAAGGATTAGAAGTTTTTTATGTAAAAGAGCGGGGGATCTATAAACCAAAGGAACCACTTTCTCTTAAATTATTAGATTATTTTGATGACAAAACAATGAGTGTTCATCTTAAAAATAATCTACCCCCTTATGCCAAGAGAGGTTCTCCCGGTAATTGGTTGTTAGAAAAAATAGATGATGAAATAATCTCCCCTAAGCTCATTGAAGATATTATTCTTGAAATAATCGAAAAGGTTAGAGAAGATGATCACTCATTTTTAGAAATTGAGAAAGTGGGTGCTGTTGTTGCGCAGTTACGAGAATTTAGAATAGTTATTACTAGACCTCCATTTTCTAATGATGTAGAGATCACTGCTGTTCGCCCACTTGTAAATTTGAAATTATCTGACTATTCAATTGATGCTAAACTGCAACGAAGATTACAGAAAGCAGAAGGTATCCTTGTATGTGGTTCTCCCGGCGCAGGGAAAAGTACTTTTTGCGCAGCTTTGGCAAATAATTATTTAAAGCAAAATAAAGTCGTTAAAACATTAGAAAGTGTAAGAGATTTACAAGTTAGACCTGAAATTACTCAATACACTAAATTAGAGGGAAATCTTGAAAATTCTGCTGATATCCTCCTCCTTGTTAGACCAGATTTTACTATATTTGATGAAGTCAGAACAACCAAAGATTTTGAAATTTATGCCGATTTTCGTCTCTCTGGTGTCGGAATGGTTGGTGTCGTTCACTCCTCTTCTGCAATTGATGCTATCCAAAGATTTATTGGGCGTATTGAACTTGGAATGCTACCCTCTATAATAGATACGATAATTTTTATAGAAGGTGGAGATATCTCAACAGTTCTTATCATTAAAATGACTGTTAAAGTTCCATCTGGCTTAAGGGATAGAGATTTAGCCAGACCGGTAGTAGAGGTAAAAGATTATAAAACTCATAAATTAGAGTTTGAAATTTATTCATTTGGGCAAGATATTGTAATTAATCCAATAGGACCTAAAAAATCTAAGTTTAAACCAGATCAATATGCTGATCTATCCACATATCGCACCCGTCGATCAAAAAAGGAACGAATTAATCTTGATCTTGAAATTAGGAAGGATAGAGTGATTTTAAAAGCACCATCTATGTATGCTAGTCAAAATATTATTATTTTTGCTGGTCAAGAAGAAATTTTTACAGGTTCGCTAAGTAGAAATGGAGAAATTAATTTATCGTTGTCAAATAAAGAAGGACGGAGATTACTCAAAGAAATTGATAGAAATAAAGATATCTATGCAAAGATAAAATAAGATTAAGCTCTAATATTATTGATTCACTTGTTGTTTTACCTTTTCAACAATAGGTGGTAAGACATCACCGATTTGTTCAGAAAACCTTAAATCAGTTATTCCATCATAGGGAGTCTCTCCCTTATTTAAGATTATTAATTTCGCGCCATGTTGTTTTGCATATAATGGCATATTGGCAGCAGGAACAACCACTAGGGAAGAACCTATTACAAAAAAAACATCGCTTCCTTCAGATCTTCTTATAGATTCGTACAAATCGTCTTCTGGAAGAGGATCACCAAAATTCACAATACTATTAATGATTCTTCCGCCACAATCTGGACATGCTGGCTGTCCTTTCTTTACTGGAATAGATCTATATCCCTTTCCCCAAACTTTTTGATCCCAACCCGCTTCTTCAAACAACATCTTCTTACCACATTCTAAGCACTTCATGAAATACATATTTCCATGGAGTTCAGCTAACTTTTCAAATGGTATTCCCGATTTTGCATGTAAACCATCAACATTTTGAGAAATAAGATAATCTAGTTTGCCCATTTTTAATAATTCGATAATTGCTAAATGTCCAGAATTTGGTTTTACTTGATCCCAAGGAGGGCTTTTGGGGGGAGGAAGTCCTTTATCTCTTCTCGTCCACAAACCATCAGGTCCTCGAAAATCAGGTAAACCACTTTCAGTGGAGATTCCCGCACCAGTAAAGACAACTAATTTTTTAGATTCAGCTATCCATTTGGCAGCAAGATCAATTTTATCTTTTAAATCCATACTATAAAAATATACATGTTGATTATAAAAATATAATTACATTTTGATATTTAGATCAAGATA
>JAHQWY010000040.1 GCA_029856445.1 Promethearchaeia archaeon | reverse complement strand
TTAATATTTTAATATTGCTATATAAGTTAGTCATGTATATAAAAATGTTACTATACAGAAATGTTATCTGTTGAATCACGTAAGATAGAGGGGGATTTTTATGGGATTTATAATTTATAATCTATATTTGGGAGTAACATTTTGATTCGGTCAAGCAGGTTGAAAATCATTACAAGAAATCAATGGTATACAATATCAAAAATTCTTATTTAATATTCACTTCAATAATAATATTTTTTTTTCTTTTTATTATTTTAAAAATTTAATCTATATGAGGATTAGACAAGGAAATCATTAAGAAAACTTAATCATTTTTTGTATTATCATCCAGGATAGTATGTCCTTCGATCTATTAATATTGCTCCGTTCAACATCTTCATTTTCGCTTTTCTTAAGCCTTCCTCTGCCTTCACGATATCGATTTCTTTTTTTCTTTTTTTTTCATTTTCCTTTTCTATTAATTTCATTATCTATAACTCCTCACTCAGAATAAATTCAATCTCTAATATTAATATAGAAAATAGAGTATAAAAAGATGCTCTAATTAAATTTGAATGATAAATAGCTTAAGAAATGAGTTCTTAATACGAGAGGAAAGTTTTAGAGAATATTTTAGATATGATGGTGATATACTCTTCAAGAGTGCTATTAGAAAGGTTCTGCGTAATTTAACCTATGTGCCCCCTAAGACAGAAAATTATCAATTATCTCGTTTTATTTTGCGAAGAGGGATTAGAGACTAGGTTTTTCGATTTCGATATGACTTGGATATTCGGTTAAGAAGTATAGATTTTTACAATTTTAATGATATAGATACAAAAATCGTTCCATAAAATATAGAAAAATTTGGTTATAATAGCCAGAGAAGTAAAGATCTGAAAGATGACCTCCCATTGGCATCCACAAAATTGCGCATTCACGATTTCCTTTAGCCAAGTATGTATCTCTTATATTTTCGGATATACTAAAATAATTTAAGATATCATGAGTCCCTTGAAATATCAAGCAAGGAGGGCTATTTTCGTCAATTAAATTTTCTGGGTTTGTAAATTCAGTACTCCCACTAATCCCAAAAAATACCATTTGACCATTTGCGGGATAGAATGGAACCAAACCTCTAATCGTCAAACTATCACTAAAAATATCTGTATAATTTCCACTTGATATTGATAATGCGACTGCACTTGCAAGATGGCCTCCAGCAGAACCTCCACTCACAAATACAGAATCTAAATTAGCACCATATTCATCGGCATGAATAGAAAGATAGTTGGTAAATGCTCCAATATGGTGCATCATATCATCAATATTAAAATTCCCCTTGTTATTATCAGGGGTCAGGGGATCTAATTCAAACAATGGATTAGTATCAAGACCATATTGAATATCAAATACAATGTACCCTTGCGCAGCGAAGTATTTATTCATCTGCATCATATTCATCATTCCTTTATCACCAGAAACCCAGCTACCCCCATGAATTCTAATTATGACAGAATTTTCTCCGGGAAGTCCGTCTCCTCCATTTGATGGCATGTAAGCATCAAAATAGAGTTTTATTCCATTTTCATCATAGAATAAAGTATTTTTTTCAATTATACAATCTTTTGGTGGAGTTCCTAAAAAGTAACCTGTAAGTGAAAATGGAGTTCTTAAAAAATATTGATTCGTTGAGGAAGGAATTCTATCTTCCCAATCATCACCAAATGCATTCGCGAAAGATCTTTTCGCATTCAGTACAGTTAAATTAGTAACAACCAATGGCATTAATAAACAACCAGAAACAAAAAGACCTAGTATTGCAGTTCTATAATATTTTTTAGTTGTTCTTTTTCGTCTCTTTAATTTTAATAATAAAATCGTATTCGCTAGGAAAATTATGGAAAAGAAGACTCCAAATTGTCCCGAAATAATCGCAATTGAGGTTGTAACTATTTCAAATGAACCAAAAATAATTACAAAAGCAAAGCATATTCCTATAATAAAGGTAATCTTTGAGAATATTATGAGGATCTTTCTTGAGATTCTTTTTGCTCTAGTGAATTTCCTTGTATTTATTGCAAAAAGAATTTGTCTAGAATGCGAAAAATCAAAACGTATTAGTGCTATGATATTATATATAGCAAAAGAGAGACCATATAATAAAATTCCGAAATAACTAAAATAAGTTAACAGATAAGCTCCAATTGTATCACTTAATTCATTTGAATATATTGATGATATCAATAAATTTCCTGACATCATACATGATACAGCGATTATAATGAGAAGTAAAAATCCGTAGCTGATTAACTGAGTTTTAGCTCTTAAAATATTCCGTTTGTGGAGATTGAAATAGATATAAAGCAAATTTTCAAAAATGCCTACGGCTAAGATTACGCCATAAATATCCCATAATATTGAATATCTAGGATTTGAAATGTATAAAAATCCTAATACAAAGCAAAATAAATTTAATGTAATAGTTATATAACTGGTAACCAATAATTTCCTTTGTTTTACAGGATTTTTTATATCTTTCATTTCTTTAGCATATTAGCTAAATATCTAACCTAAATACAACTATTGTACGTTTAGGATATTTGACTAATTAATATATTCTTATATTTATGATTCGTGTCCGAATCAAGGCTTGAAGCTTAAATAATTAATAATAATCTATATATAAAAAATTAACATAAAAGAAAAATTTTTATATGGTAATTATGGATCTAAATCTCAAATTTTTGAGTTATCTTAATGCCTTGAACCCTTAATATACGGAAGAATCTGGGGTCCATGAGGAAGAATTAAAATCTTAGCATCTAGACTGGTTTTTTCTAACTCCATCTCTATTCCTTCCTCCACAGTTTTTGCGTATTTTAAGCCAATATTTCCTATTTCATTTTCATTTAGATTAGAAACTAATATTACATCTGCTTTCATGAGAACTCGGCATAGTATTTGGATTTCCCATTGATCAGGTGTCACAATTTCTCCGTTGAGAATCTTATCATAGAGTTTTTCTGGTTCGAATCCTGAGAAAATTAACTCTCTAAAATTTTCTTGACCTTTTCCAATACCTTCCACACATTCATTTACGGAAATAATGGTTCCATCTTTTTTTACTGCTAATTCGCCTATTGCCATACTTTTAACGGCTTGATATAAGTTCAAGTCCAATGGATATCCACCATTTCCACACACGACTATATCATATGGTTCCTTGATTTCTTCGAAAATATGTTTTAATTGGTAATCAACCAAGACTTTATGAACTTCCTCAATATTTCCTGCTGCCACTTTTACGATTTCATGGTTTTCATTTATGCAAACGTTAATTATAAAATCTGCTCCCACTACTCTAGAAATCTCTATTGCATTTCTATGCAATAAATTGTTTTTATAAATACCAAAGCGTGAATAAGGGGAAGCTATATTTTTTGCCGAATGATTTGCTTTAATAGTTTCTATACCTGCAATCCCAGGAACAATAGCTTTCATTCCCCCACTAAAACCAAAAAAGAAGTGAGGTTCGACATAACCAGTTATTATTTTTAAATCACTTTCACAATAGTGTTTATTCATATAAATTGGGATCTTATCTTGCGTTTCCCCTAAATATTTAAGGGAATTTTTATCTGTAGCTACATGATTAATAATCTTTAATCGGTTTTTTAGGTTATTTCCTACAATTCTTACTAATTCATCTTTTCTAGAAGGTCTATGTAGACCAGTTGCTATTAAAATCGAGATTTGATTGTCTTGAATCCCATATTCGTTTAAATCTTTAATTAATGCTTCCAGAATAATAGGAGAAGGTACAGGTCTAGTTGAGTCTGATACAACAATACAAATTCTATTGAGAACTTTTTTAGATTTTATTATTTTATAGAGTGGTTTGCATTTGAGAGGATTTTTTATGGCTTCCCTAATTTTTTCAATCGGATCTACTAATCCTTTTTGTTCCTTTGGTCTTAACACTGTTACATTCCATTGTGGATTAAGAGATAAATCTAACCCATTTTCACCATAATCGATTCTCATTTTTTTCCCTCACTTCTATGTACAATTTCTCGGGCTTTCTCAAAAATCTCAGATGTTTTAACACCTGCAGGGCATACAGTATTACAAAGAGCACATAAAGTACAAGTTTGGAGAATTTCTATTATGAAATCGTTTAACTCTAATTCCCCATAAACTAAACCATTTAAAATACTAAGTCTACCTCTCGGGCTGTATGGCTCGATTAGATAATGAATCCTCGATGGACATTTAGTTACACAAAATCCACATCTCATGCATTCTAAATTTAATAATTCATTGGGTTTATTTTTAAGACTTCGTTTTTGACTCAATTTTTTCAATAAGCGTTTATCACCTTTACCAATACCAGGATTTAAGATTCTATTTGGATCAAAAAGCATCTTAATTTCAGACATTAGATCAACAACATCAGAACCATGTTCAAATTCAAGATATGGGGTTTTTATCTTACCAATTCCATGTTCACCAGTCAGCGTTCCTCCAACTGGAATTATTATTTCCTTGTATAAGTAATCAACAGCTTTCTCAAAATCCCTTATATCTTCTTCATCATTCTCGTTGAATAAAAAAGTGGGGTGTAAATTTCCTTCCATATGACATATAGTGGCAACTAAAAGATTTTTAGCTTCGATTACCTTAGGGATATCTTCAATTTTCCTTATAACTTCTGAAAAATCCGAAATCTGTATAGTGCAATCTTCAACACATGTGTTTGGCCTTATTCTTGAAAGTGCTGGAAGATTTGATTTCCTTGCAAGTATTAATCTCTCTCTTTCCTCTACCGTTTTTGCAATCTTATAGAAAATAGGCTTTTTTTGTATAATTAAATCTAGCATAATTGAAAATTTCTCTTCAACTTCCCTGTCAGAATCCCCATCAATTTCAGCTAATAATACATATCCATTTGGGAAATCAAGAAATTCTCCTTGCAGAAAATCAGTTACAGCTCTTAATAAAAGGTTATCCATGAATTCTAACAGATTAGGTACAATTCCCTGTTTTCTTATTTCAATAGCAGCGTCTCTTAAATCATCTATATTTTCAAAGATGAATAGCCCAAGTTTCCTTGCTTTAGGTAAAGGTCGAATTCGCAGGCCTATTTTTGTTATGACCCCTAATGTACCTTCAGAGCCAATAAAAAGATCTTTCAGATTATAAGAAGAAACAGATTTAAGTACTTTTGATCCTATTTTTACAATTTTTCCATTGGGTAAAACAACCTCCAAATACAAAACATAGTTTTTTGTTACCCCATATTTAAATGCTTGAATTCCCCCAGCATTACTAGCAACCATACCTCCTATGGTACAAACTGAACTTGAACCTGGATCTGGAGGAAAAAAATAATCTTTGGGCTTCAAAATTTCATTCAACTCATCGCATATTACTCCGGGTTCAACTTCTACTAAATTATTTACTATATCAATGTTAAGTATTCTATTTATCTGACTTAAATCTAATACTATACCACCGAAAGGAGTTAATGAACCTGATGATAAACTTGTTCCGCTACCCCGAGGTGTAACAGCAATCTTGTTCATATTAGCTAATTTTAGAATTTCAGAAACTTGAATTGAATTTTGTGGCAATAAGATAAGATCTGGAATCCATTCCTTATTAAAAATAGATCCCCCAAAAGCATAAGCCCATCTGATTTCATACTGAGTAAAATAGAAATTTTCACCAACTATTTTTCCAAATTTATCAAGTAAAGAATCAGAGATTTTATTATAACTCATTTCAATTACTAAAAACTTAACTTAATGCCTTATTATATTTTCTTAAATAAATTAAGATATATTTTTTCATTTCAAAAAGTAAATTTAAAATTAATTAATAGTTATTTTAATAAAGAATAAATAAAAGTTATGGTAAAAGACAGTTCTTTTTCAAGGTAGTAATTATGGCAAAAGTATTAAGAGATGTATGGATTTTGACTGATAGTGGTACAACTGTTTATAGTCGAGTAATTGATCCGCGAGTTAATCCACAATTGTTTGGAGCACTTATGAGTGCCTTAAATACTTTTGCGGAAAAAGTAACTGAGGAAGGGATGTCGAATTTTGAATTAAGCCAAATTCGGTTTTCAATTGTTAAAAGAAATAAATTTCTCTTTGTTGCAAGTTCCTCTAATAAAATAAAAACAAAAAAAATATTTGCTGAATTAAGAAATATTTCCGATAAGTTCTTTGAGTTATATCCTGAAGAACAGTTAAAAAAATGGGATTCTAATATTGAAATCTTTGATACATTTGAAAAAGTTATAATAAATTCATTAGAAGATAAGGTGAAATAGTCTTTAGTAGAACTTCACCTACTTTTTTACCTATTATTTGGATATTTTGAATTTCAATTTCATAACCATAAAAATTTTAAGATAATTTAGATATGGTATTAATGAAAAACGCATGGATGAAAAAGAAAACGAAAACATTACAAATAAAAATAAAACATTCTCAGATCGACTAAGTAATCTTAATTCTAGAGATATTAATTCAATCACCAGGAATAGCTTTATCCCCTCAAATAATATTGACTATCTCATTAAAAAATTATCAAATCCAGGATTTTTAGGCTCAATTCATTTGAAAAAGGAAATGAATCCAAATTATCACCAAGTTGAAAAAATACTTTCAAGTGAGCATGAATTGAAACTAACGAGATCATTAAAAAATTCGATTTTTAATCCAGTAACTAAATTTTTGATTATCTCAGCCATTATTTTTAATCTAGTTTGGATTCTCTCTATTTACCTTCGTTAGTGAGTAAGTTAATCTTATTATCCAAAAAAAAATACTGCATTTTCCTTCAATGATAAATTTATAACATATTTAAATTTTTCAAGATTAGAATTTGTAACTTATAAGAGTTATTTAAGAAAAATTTTTAGTAGAATAGGTCTCAGATATTTGATATATGACGTCATAATTATAGGTAGTGGAGTCACAGGATGCTCTATAGCTCGTACGCTTTCAAAGTATGACCTAAATATATGTGTATTAGAAAAAGAAGCTGAAATCGCTTCAGGTACAACTAAAGCAAATTCAGGAGTGATTCATGCAGGTTATGCTGCTGCAAGAGAGTATACTAAACGATATTTATGTATCAAAGGTAATAAAATGTATACTCAAGCTGCAAAGGAATTGAATTTTCCATTTGAAAGGATTGGTTCTTTTGTAGTTGCTCAAGAAGATGATCAGATAAAAGAATTAGAAGAAGAAAGAAAAAAAGGCATTGAAGATGGTATTCCTGATCTTGAATTGATTTTGGATAAAAAAAGGATAAAGGAAATGGAACCCCTCCTCACGGATAAAGTTGTGGGCGTTTTACATGCACCTTCTGCCGGTCTTGCTAGTCCATATGAACTAACCTTTGCATTAGCAGAAAATGCTGCTATGAATGGAGTAAAATTTTTTAGAAATCATGAAGTTGTAAAAATCAAGCATCAAGATTATAAGTTTACTGTAAGGACACATAAAGGAGAATTTCAAACTAAAAATTTAATAAATGCCGCAGGTCTTTATGCAGCAAGGATTTCTAGAATGTTAGGTTTAGATTATTTCAGTATTATGCCAAGAAAGGGAGAATATGTTTTATTTGATAGAAATGCTATTCAATTAAATAAGATTCTCTTCCCTATGGCTACTAAAATCTCTAAAGGAATTTTAGTATGCCCCACATTACATGGTAATACTTTTGCTGGACCAAATGCCCAAAATATTAATGATCCTGAAGACATTTCAACTACTACAGCAGGTTTAAAAGAAATTTTAGATGGGGGGAGATTGTTAGTCCCAAGTCTCCCATTAAGAAGTTCAATTAGAAATTTTGCTGGTTTAAGAGCTGTACCGGATTCATATGACTTCATAATAGACAACACTGATGTTTACGGTTTTATAAATGTTGCAGGTATTCTTTCTCCAGGTTTAACAGCAACATTCGCTATAGCTGAGAAAGTTGTTGAATTTCTTGAATTATTAGGAGTACAATTAAATATTAAAGACAATTACAACCCAATCCGTCCTAAACCTGAAAGATTCAAAGATTTCACAAAGGAAGAGCTTGATAAAAAAATTCAAGAAGATCCAAGATGGGGAAGAATTATTTGCCGTTGCGAAACCATACCTGAAAAGGAGATTATTAACGCTATTAAAGCCCCAGTTGGAGCAAATACCATTGATGGAGTTAAGTTTCGTTGTAGACCGGGTATGGGAAGATGTCAAGGAGGTTTCTGCCGTCCACGGGTTATTGAAATACTTTCAAGAGAATTAAATAAACCATTTGAAGAAATTACTAAAAGAGGCGAAGATACAAACATTTTAATGGGTAGAACAAAAGATATTGCATTGAATGAGATACCAGGAGGGAGCAATGAAGAATGAATACATATAATGTAGATGTGGCTATTATCGGTGCAGGTTCTGCGGGTTTAGCTGCTGCTATAATGGTTAAAAAAGCTGATTTAAATGTATTAATATTAGAGAGAGATAGAGAATTAGGAGGAATCACTCTCCAGTGTATTCATAATGGATTTGGTCTCCATGAGTTTAAAGAAGAATTAACTGGACCTGAGTATATTCAACGATTTATCGATCAAGTAAAAGAATTAGAAATCCCATATAAATTAGATACTATGGTAATTGAAATTACCCCGGAGAAAGTAATTTACGCAGTAAACAATAAAGAAGGACTTATCGAAATAAAAACTAAAGCAATTATTCTTGCTATGGGATGTCGTGAAAGAACTAGGGGAGCAATTAATATACCTGGCTTTCGACCTGCTGGAATATATACAGCAGGACAAGCCCAAAGGTTTGTGAATATTGAAGGTTACTTGCCAGGTAGAACTTTTGTAATTTTAGGAAGTGGAGATATTGGTATGATTATGGCACGACGTTTAACATGGGAGGGATGCCAAGTTAAGGCTGTAGTTGAGATTCAACCTTATGTAAGTGGATTAATAAGAAATGAGGTACAATGCTTAGAAGATTATGGAATTCCACTTATTACAAGTTATACAGTTACTAAAATTCACGGTAAAGATAGAGTTCAAGGAGTTACCATATCTAAAGTAGATAGGAATTTTGATAGAGTTATAGGATCAGAAAAATTTATCGAATGTGATACTCTACTATTATCAGTTGGTTTAATACCTGAAAATGAATTAACAAGAGAAGCTGGAGCAGAAATTTCAGAAATGGGCGGTCCTGTCGTAGATAATAACTTAGAAACTACAATAGAGGGCATATTTGCGTGTGGTAATGTATTGCAGGTACATGATTTAGTAGATTTAGTAACTGCAGAAGCGAAAAGAGCAGGATTGAATGCTGTTGATTATATCAAAAACAAATATGGAAAAAAAATCGAGAAGAAAGAAAAAATAAAATGTATTGCTGGTGAAAACGTGAATTATATAAAACCAGATTTTATTAATATGTCTGATTTATCTAAAGATATTATATTTACGTTTAGAGTCAAAAGTCCTGATAGAAGGCTTCTAATTCAATTTAAGGATGACAAAAATAGAATCATATATAAAAGAAAAAGAAGATATGTGATTCCAAGTGAAATGATAGAATTAAAATTAAATTTAAATGAATGTAAACTCAATCCCAATTGTAAGAATATTCTAGTAGAGGTTGTTCCTCGTCCAGAAGTACTAATTGAGGAAGATTAATCTAGGAGGTTAAAATATGTCAGAATCAAATATTCCGGAAGGATCAAAAGAAATCCGATGCATTGTTTGTCCTACTGGCTGTCTTGTTCATGTTGAAAACGTGAATGGAGAATTAGTTATTGAAGGGCATTCCTGTAAAAGAGGTGAAGAATATGCAAAAGAAGAATTTATTGCTCCAAAAAGAATACTTACAACAACAATTAGAGTAGAAAATGGATTCCTTCCTTTAATACCCGTAAGATCTGATTTACCTATCCCTAAGGAGAAACTTCGAGAAACTCTAAAAGAAATCGCAAAAATAAAAGTTAAAGCTCCTATTAAAATGGGAGATATTGTAATTAAAAAAGTGTTAGGACTGGACGCGAATATAATCGCTAGTAGGGACTTGATAAAAGTATAAACAAAATCGCTTTTTTATTAATATAAATGCTTGTGTGTCAAAGCTCTAATCCATCAATAAATAATTAATTTTAAATATATTTAGAAATAGTTGAATATATATTCAATATTGAACCAAAATTACAGAATGATTTAAATGAGTAAAGCAAGTATTTTAACAGACTTAGAAGATATTGTCGGAAAAGGTTTTGCTTCAAATAAACCAGAAGATCTTTACATATATTCACAAGATCCTGGGGCTTCTGAACCTCGTCCTGTTGATTTCGTAGTGATGCCTAAAACTGTTGAGGAAGTACAGGAGATTGTGAAACTAGCAAATAATGAAAAAATTCCTGTAATTCCTATGGGAGGAGGACTTACTTTAAGTGGATTAATCCTTCCAGTTCATAAAGGAATTGTTATGGATATGAAAAGAATGGATAAAATTCTAGAAATTAATACTCTGGGACGATATGCCGTTTTAGAGGCTGGTGTAACCACAGGATCACTAGTATCATATTTGAAGGATAATCATCCCGATTTACAAGCTCCGGTTCCTGACGCACCCACATCAGCAACAGTTGCAGGGAATGTATTAATTCATGGATCAGGTTCTCTTTCTCAGAAATATGGACATCATGCACACATGATTAATGGATTAGAAGTGGTGTTACCTACGGGAGTAATAACCAAACTGGGTTCGTGTGCAATTTCGAAATATTGGTTTTCAAAAGCGCCAATTCCAGATTTAATTGGTTTATTCACAAGCAGCTTCGGTACTATGGGTATTATTACAAAAGTATCCATAAAATTATTTCCAAAACCAAAAGAAAGAGATATCATTTTTGGATTAACTCAAGATTTTGATGGGCTTCCAGATCTAATGTCTAAAATAACTTATACGGAATTCGCAGAAGATCTTATGATTGGACATTCCCATACTCCTAGTAATATGAAAAATTTTTGTTCACTTATGATATATATAACAGGAAATTCAAAAGAAGAGATGGATTTAAAAAGATCTACAATAGAAAAGATACTTAAAGAAAAGAACATTCAAGTAACTCCAATAATGGGTCAAACAAGGACATATTTAATGGATCATCCGCAATATACAGCTGCGTTTGCAGCAGACTGGAGAAAGGGAGGTGGTTTCGAATACGTAGGGTCCTTTATTCCATTAGAAAAAATTCCTGAAGCAATCGAAAAAGGAGTAATAATTTCAAAGAAATATGGTTTAATACCATCGTTATTATGCAGAATAATAGGAAGTGGTCATGCAGTTATGTTTTCCGTAACATTCCCCTTTAATCGGGCAGATCCAGATGACAGAAAAAATGCTAGAGAAGGATTAGAAGAAACAAATAAAATGGTTTTAGAAATAGGTGGAATTCCATGGAAAACAGAATTAGTTGGTCAAAAGCATACTATGGAAAGAGCAGATCCACACTATAAGGAATTATTTAAACGAGTTCGAAATCTGTTAGATCCAAACGGAATAATGAATCCTGGAAATTGGGAGGTGTAAAAAATGATATCAGATCAAAAAAGACGAGAAGATTTAGGTTTAGAATATTATAAAAAGATAATACATAGGTGTTTTAGATGTGGTTATTGCAAGTTTACTGGTGATTCTATAGATATTAACTGCCCAAGTTATAAGAAATTCAAATTTGAGTCTTTTAGTACGGGTGGACGTATGTGGCTAATCTATGCATTGATAAATAATGAACTCGAATGGAGTGACTATATGAGTAAAATTTTATACGCTTGCACAACATGTGGAAACTGTGGAGAGAACTGTAAACTCTTGTCCCGAAAATTAGGGCAAGGATTCGCGGTAGATATAATTGAATTAGCTCGAGCTGAAGCATTTAAAAATGGATTTTGCTCAGAAAAAGCTATTAATTTTGGAAATCATACTGCTAAAGAACATAATCCTTATCTTGAAAAACATGAAGATAGGTTATCTTGGCTCCCTGATGATTTTGAAAATCCTGAAGATCCAGACATAGGATATTTTGTAGGGTGTACATCCTCCTATCGTGAAAAAGAATTAGCTAGAAATACCTATGAAGTTCTCAAGAAAATAGGTGTCAAATTCGCCATTTTTCAGGACGAATGGTGCTGCGGATCGCCATTACTTAGAACAGGGCAAAGGGAAATTGCACTTTCCCAAGCTCAACATAATATTGAATTGTTTAAAAATAAGAACATAAAAATTGTTGTTACATCATGTGCGGGTTGTTATCGTACCATCAAGGAAGATTACTCAAGAATTTTTTACAATGAATTTTCAGAAGATAAATTACCATTTGAAGTTCTGCATATCTCAGAATATATCAAAAAGCTCTTGGATGAGAATAAAATTGAATTTAAAAAGAATTTAGATCAAAAAAGAATAGTTACATATCATGATCCATGTCATCTCGGTCGTCATGCTGGACTCTATGATGATCCCAGAGAAATTATTAAAAAAATTCCTGGGATAGAGCTAGTAGAAATGCGAAAAAATAGGGGAGATGCAACATGTTGCGGTGCTGGGGGCGGAGTCAAAGCTGGATTTTCTGAATGGGCTTTGGAAATGGCAAGCATTCGTATTGAAGAAGCATTGAAAACAGGAGCAGAAATATTAATGACTACTTGTCCATTTTGTGAGCATAATTTCATAGATGCGATAAAAGAACATAATTATGATATCCAAGTCTTAGATTTAGTGAATTTTTTAAATGAATTGTTGTAAAAATAGAAATTAATTAAAGAATTAAAAATACAAAAATTAGAAAAAGGAGGAAAAAAATGTTTTTAGAAGAAAAATGTAATAGGGATACATGTGGGATAGCATGTTTAACAAATTGTTATTATATGGACTATTCAGAGCAAAAAGCAAAAGAAGAATTTGAAAAATTAATCAGAGGTGAACCTTCTCCAGTTACATCAGAATGTATCACCTGTTGTGCTTGCACTCAATATTGCCCACATGAAGCAGATCCTTTTGATCTCATTAGCAGGAGAATGGAAGAAACAGGAACCTTTATTGGAGGTGAACGCGCAGCCGTTCAAATGAGAGGTGCAAATGCTATGCCATCATCAGCAAAAAAAGGCGATCCTGATAAACCTATAATGAATCTTTGTACCGTTAATATGATTGCAGGAGCAATTGAAGGACAATTATTCGAAGGATTAACTATTCTTCAAGGAGGAGATTATTTCTGTCAAATTGGTGGATACCATGCAGGCATACCAAGTATGGTTAGAGATAATGCCCAGAAATTTATTGATACTCTTGCTAAAATCGTTCCTGATGACAACTACCTAATTTGTTTCCATGATGATTGCTTCATGATGCTAGACCATTACGCAAAAGATTTTGGAATAAATGTTCCCTTTAAATACATCCATATTATTGAGTATCTTCGGGATTATGTGAAAAATAATCTCGATAAAATAAAGAAGCTAAACATTAAAGTCGCATACCAACAACCATGTGCTTCTCGAATAAATTTGGAAGCCTTTAAGAAAAAAGATAAAATGCTTGATGAGTTATTCGAATTATTGGGTGTTGAACGAGTAGAAAGAAACTACGATCGTGAAGGAGCACTTTGTTGCACAGCAGTTATTTCTCCTAATGATACATATTGGAAAATGAACATTGCTGATGCTAAGAATTCTGGAGCAGAAGCAATGGTGTTTCTCTGTCCAGTCTGTTGTCTTTATTTAAGAAGCAAGGCTCAGGCTGAAGGAATAGAACCTTATTTCCTAAGCAATCTGGTAAGAGAAGCATTAGGTGAGAACCTTCCCAAAGGGAGGGCTGGAAAAATCTATGAATAAAATAAGATAAAAATATAATTTTATTTTTTTAATTTTTAATTATTCTCTTTCTATACTATTTTAATAGTCTAATTCCTCGCCGAGCGCCAATCTTACTAAATCGCTTAATAAATATGATTTTAATCCCTTTCTCTGTACTTTAGATCCCATTGTTTCTTGACACATTGGACAAACAAATATGCATGCTTTCGCACCATGATCAATCATATCTTGAATATTTTTATCTTGAGTTGGTGCTCTTAAATCAGTTTTACCAAATGTAGCAAATGGTGCTGCACAACATAAAGCATTCTCTCTATCATAAATTCTTTTAACTCTTTCCACCCCAATAAGATCACAGATATCATCAACAAATTTTTCAATTTCGGGAATAAACCTGTTAGAGCAACTTCGTTGATAAGCTATTTTCATATTCAATTTATTTATTTCTGATTCATGTTCCTTGAGATATTCATAAAGATATTCAAAGAGATGAATTGGTTTGAACCCTTCAGGTAGTTCTATATTGTTTCGCTCACAGTACGAAGTGTAAAGGCCGTAACACTCATCATGGAAGCATATCATTTCCTTGATTCCTTGCTTTTTTATGTTTTCTAGAATGAGTGGAGCCCTTTCTCTGATTACAGAATCTTTCGCAATATGGTGATATAATAAATTGCAAAAATAGGAAAGTCCACTAACGTATTGTAGGTTTTCAAATAATTTACCCTCCATATTCTTAGCGTTTGTTCGTGGGAAAGCACATTTATTTAGCACTGGTTTATTGGGGTCTATATCTTTTAATCTTAATTCATCATGCGGTTTATATCTCTGTATTGTAGCTTCTAACATCTGAGCAGGAATATTAAATGTATTGAACTTTTCCTGCAATTCTGTTTTTAGATCAAATGGGTGTGAGTTATGCGGACAATACTCATCACAGGCAAAACAGGTAACACATTCTTTTAAGACAAAAGAATCTTGCCCATTTATCATTTTTTCCATTTCTATTCTTGCTGTTTCTTTATCAATATCGATCCATTGGCACTTCGTTAGGCATTCAACATTACAATTAAAACAATTCGATTTATCAAACATAATTTAATCCTTTTTGGAAATTTTATGAATTAATATTCAAATATACTGAAAATATTTTTAATTTTATGAAAATATAGTTAGGAAACCATTATTTTTAGATTCTTTTCTTCATTTCTAAATTTAGAAGTTATTAGTAATATATATCAGGTAATTACAAATTTCTGAACTTGATCAAATTTTTGAGGTTCATAAGAATTTATATATTGGAGCCTATTGGCCTAGATTAAATTTTAAAATGTTTAAAGATATTGGAATAACGGCCATTGTAAATTTAATGGAAGAAAATCTTTACAATCCCACTCATTTAGGCTTTCACTATCTGCATAAAGGATTTCCCGATGATACATATCCCCCACATGAATACATAGACGAAATTTTAGATTTTATTGAAAAGCATTTAGAGAATAATGGAAAAGTTTTGGTACATTGTTCTATGGGTGTTTCACGAAGTGGGGGAATTGTTGTTGCCTGGTTGTTAAAGAAGAAGCCTAATTGGAGTTGGAGTGATGCCGTTTCATATATCAATAAATCAAAATTTATTGCTCCAGCTGTGGAAATCAGAGAATCTATTCTTGATTATCTTGAAATTGTTGAGAAATTTAGAAGAGATTATTAATTATTATAATTTTTTAATACGCTTCTTTTAAATAGCGTATCTATTTCCTTTTCATTTACTAAAATATATAAAACAAGATTTTGATTAATTAATAAAAAAAACTTCAAAATAAAATAATTAGAGGAGAATTTTTTTTGTCTGAATTTGAACAAAAAGTTTTGAAATTACTTGAAGAAATAAATGGAAAACTTGATTCCCTTTTAAAAGGAGGACCTGTTACATCAAGTCCAAGTCCAGCTTCGTCAGCATCAACACCAGCTGCTACTATGGATTCCGAGATAAGTCGACCAAAACCTTCTGAACTTGTTGAAAAACAAAAAGAAGAGGAAAGAATGCAAGAAAAACCCCCTATAGAAGGAAGGAGAGTCTGTCCAGAGTGTGGAGGAACTTCTTTTGCTACACACGAAGATAGAAGCCAAGTTTTACACCAAATGGGCGGAGTAAAGATTTACGCAAAAAAATACGTTTGCAAAAGCTGTGGTTATGAGTATTAATCCCCCCAATCTATTATTTGTCTTTTTCTTTTTAATTTTTTATTCTGAAATATGTATAAGAAATTTATCTACGGGAATTATGAATGTGAAACATACTTTATTGTTCAAGCTTAATTAAGTTAAATCAAATCACGGAATCCTTTCATTTTTGTAATTAAATACCTCAATTTTCTTATAAAATTTAATAAATCAATTATTTAGATTAAATTATCTTATCATTCATGAAAAATCTATAATAGGAGGTGTTATATTATTAAAATAGATTGGAAATTATTTAAGAAAACATATCCATATGTTTGTGATAAATGTGGATATTTTCAATGGGATAGAAAATCTGATTGTGAGAGTTGCGGGGCTATAAACACCATTAGAACGACTACTAAAAAAGATTGGAAGAAATTCTATTTACCCCATAGTATTGAAAAATACACAGCTTAAAATTGTTTAAAATTAATTTTTTTGATATGAACCCCAGTATAGGATCGATTTTAGCACAACGGTTATCTTTATATTAGATTTCAGTTAGATTTTTATCTTGAATATACTTACCATTTTTAATAGAAAGTTGGATAAGAGATTATGGTGTTCTTATAAATTCCTCATTGGAGAATTAAAAAGTGGCTTCAATATGTAAAGAACTTTATTCTGAATAACTTTACAGATATAAAAGTTCCATATTCTGCCCAAATAGAACTAACACTAAAATGTAATGGGAAATGTCCATTTTGTTCAATACATTCTTTACCTAATTCGATTATTGGAGAAGATATGAGCACTGAACAAATAATACATTTGATTGACCAAATTGCTGATCTAGGAGCACTTGCCTTATCATTTACAGGAGGAGAACCTACTCTAAGAAAAGATCTTCCAGAGCTTATATACCATACAGGAGTTGTTCATAGTTTTATGAATGGTATAGCTACTAATGGATATCTAATACCAAAATTGTTTAAAGACCATAATTTAAAGGGTTTAGATTATATGCTACTTTCTCTTGATTACCCTAAGGCTGAATTACATGATAATATGCGGGGAATTAAAGTATTTGATAAAGTAATT
>JAHQWY010000039.1 GCA_029856445.1 Promethearchaeia archaeon | reverse complement strand
TGCATGATGTCCAGGTGGTCTAACTAGTGCAAAAGATTGATTAACATCATAATTTAAAACACTTTTTATTGCTTGAATTGTTCCTCCCACTGCTTTTTTCGCTAGTTCAAAAGTATCCTCTGTAATAAATATCTCATCACCTAAAAATCCGAAGCCTCTATTTGAGAACCTTCGAATAGATTCAATGTGATATTTTGTATGTGCTAAACCTAATATCGATTCATCTATGGGAAGAGGCTCAATTCTAATAATTCTTTCATTTGAGAAAACTTCCTTACTCCCCAGATAATCTAATATTGCCTTGATTCGTAAGGGCGATTCATAAGAAAGAAACGTGGGATGTGGATATGGTGGTACATTTTTTATAGCAAAATCGTCATCAGTAATTATACCAATTCTATTATTTCCTTTCATTTTTAAAATTAAAAATATTCTTTGATAGCTAAATTATTATAATTAAATTGACATACATTTATTTTAAATAAATTTCAAATTTCATCATAAATTAGAATTGTTTTAATTATGACTGCAACAGAAATTTTTTATACTATTTTACTAAATACTCTCCCGATAATTATTTTGATAATACCTCTGTTTTTTATTTGGAAGAAAACTATAGGTAAATTATATTTTCGAATCGTTGGAGGAATAATTATATTTTTTCTCTTATATTGGATCCTCCCAATAATATTTCAAGTAGGAGATACTCCTGATGAGTTAATTGTACCCTCAACAGAGGTAGGAAACGTTGCTTATGGGATTGGGTATATTTTTGCACATTTCGGCTCATTAATATCTATATTCTTTTCTTATCCTCTAATAACACTTCCCTTTATATTTCTTGCTGCTCCATTTATTTCCATGTTAATATGTTGGAATAGGTTAAGAAAAGAAGAAGGGCCAACTAAAATTAAATTGGAGGAATTAAGTTACGAATTCAAATTAAGTCCAATGGAAAGAACAAAAAAGGAATTAATAAGAAATAATTGGACTCGGGAGAAGGAGATACTTAAATTGTTAATTGTACTTTTGCCAATATCACTTTATCTTTTGCAAGTTATATTAGAAATTTCTAATTTACAGGATGAATCTGTAACAACTGGCGAAACAGCGTTAGGGTGGTTTCTTGAAATCTTATTTGTATACTTGGCAACCTTTATTTTTAGTATAGAAATTTTATCTTCAAGCCAGATAGCTTTGAAAGGTCGTTACTTTGGTGAAAAGATTAGAGAGCAGACATATAAAAGCTTGTATACAATCGGAGCTCCTATGTCAATATTTTCAATAATTTTATTCATAATACAATATGAAACATCAATTGGAATTATAATCTACTTTTTTGCTTACTTTATTATGGCTTCAGTAATTTTTATCCTATTTATCGATATCTTTGAACCAATTTCTATTTTTATATTTGTTAAGTTATTAAATTGGTGGAAGAATAGAAAAAAGCAGAAGGTTGATCGTTCAAATTTTTATTATATGCTGATTTTTGGGGCTCTAGCACTTGTTGCCTATTTGATATTAAATTTAGCTCTAACTAACTTTGGATATACCTCTCTTTTTGGAGAACCAGGTTCAAGTGAAGAAAATTTGATATATGAGGCTGGTGAATATATAACATCAAATCCTAGTTTTTATCGTACTTTTCAATATGATTTAATTATTATTTATGGGATTTTAACAACAGAAATCGTTTCAACAGTAATTTTAACATTATTTCTTGTATATGGATTAAAATATGTAAGAAGCATTGGATTAGGGCTCATTTGCTTTCTTCCATTTGTAATAATCCTTTCACTTCTAATTGGAAGCACTGAAAATTTCTGGTTAACTGGGAAGCTTAGTTATACTGAAATATTTGAGACTGGTTTTTATACTTTAAGAACAGCAAGTTTGACAGCAAAATTACCTGGATTTTTAAATGCATTAGCAATACCATACCTCTATACACGATATATCTTCAATATTATCATATGGGGTTTACTGATTTTTTATTTTAAAAAATCCTTCAAAATCAAGAATATACCAATCGGTGAAGAATTAATCAAAAAAGTTATCTTTTCCAACATTTCTGAGTTCTTTTCATTTAATACTTATGCCAAAGGAGAAGTATCCTATTTAATTTCTAAGGAAGAACAGATTGAAATTGAAAATATGGAACAAGAGCGGGAAGAAATAAAAGATCTATTAAATATTTTAGAAAACGATAAATTATTGGAAGAATTGAAGCCAAAAGATGAGAATGAGAAACGAAGATTCTACTTTACTCTAAGATATCTTTATAATAACAATTTGATTAATATATGGGAACCAGAATTGAGTTATCTTTTCGAAAAAGCAGAAAAACAGGGACTTTACATCATTTATGATGACGGACGAGGGGTTTTTAATTATGCTTTTCGAAGTGATGAAATACAAGATCCTGGTTTAGTGTCTGGTATGTTCTCTGCAATTACTTCTTTTGTAAAAGAAATGACTAAATCTACCGAGGCTTTGAAAAAAATCGACCATGGAGATATTACTATCCTTTTAGAATATGGTAATAAAATCTTTGGAGCTCTATTTATAAAAGGAACTCAAAGTTCTGAGATAAGAGCTCCACTAAAGGAATTTGTTCAAAAATTTGAAAAAAAGTACGGAGAAATTTTAAAAGATTGGACTGGTGCACTTTCTCCTTTTAAAAAGGAAGAAAATAATAAACTTGTCGAAGATATTTTTAAAGAGGATTGATTTTTTCAAATTTTATTCTGGAATTGTTGCAACTGCTCGAATCCACCCTGCGCTAGCTCTTGCTATTTTTATAGGAAAGCAATACATTGTTGCACCCACCGGAGGAATTTTATCTAAATTTGTAAGTTTTTCTATTTGAAAGTATCCCAATTCAATACCAGCAAAATGACCTTCCCAAATTATAGATGGATCTCTAGTTTTCTCCCATTTTTGAGCAGTTATAGAAAATGGTGCATCCCAACTCCATCCATCAGTCCCAACAACATGGACACCTTGTCTAATGATATGCAATGTTGCATCTTTTCCTACCCCTACCCCTCGATGTGTATATTCTTTAGTCCCAGCATATTTAGATGCATTTGTGTAAATGCACAAGATATCTCCTTCCTTTAATTTATGGTTAATTTCATCTAATTTCTTATCGATATCTTCTACTGTCATTACATGACCATCTTCTAAATCAGTACAATCTAATACAATAAGTGGTCCAATACCCCATTCTAAAGGAAATTCATCAATTGTCATAGCTTTTCTCTGCCCTGTTTCTTTATCCTGAATTGGAGCAAAATGCCAGGGAGCATCCATATGAGTCCCATTATGAGTAGTTATTGTTATCATTTCACTTGCCCATCCTTTTCCGTCTGGTAAGTGTTCTTCCGGTTTTAATTCAGGAAAAACAAAAGCCATCTGTTTCCCACCAGATTCATGATTACTATATTCGATTTTAAGCCGACTATAAGGTGGATCGAAAATTAATTCATTAGGGTTAATTAAAGGGATAGATAAATCTATAAACTTCATAATACATTTTTATGATATCATCTAATTTAAATTTAGATAAATTTCTATTTTTTAGTGAAAAAAATTTCAGTTTAATTCATAGATTTAATAATTTAGCAGCATTTAAACCTAAAATTTTTTCAATCTCTTTATCATTTAAAAAATCAATATTCTCAAAATAATTCACAGCTATTTCTATCATTTCAGGATTATTAGCATCTGAACCATATAGGATTTTATGCACACCTATGACTTCATTTGCTCGAATTAGTAACTCTTTTAAGCGAGATGGCATCATATACGCTAAGTTACTCAAATCTAAATAGATATTCGGATATTGAGCTGCTAATGCAATAGCGATGTCAGTGAAAGGATATCCCATGTGTGTGATTACAATATTGGCTTTTGGGAATGAACCAGCAAATTCATCAATATAAATTGGATTTGAGTAAGTTAATACATTTCTTCTAGTTCCCGGAGGAGGATAACCACAGTGCATAACAATTGGAACTTTAAACTTTTGAGCAGCCTCTAATACGGGATAAATTAATTGATCATTCAACCTTTTTTTCCTAAAGGTGAGCATTATTTTAAATCCTTTAAATCCTTCCTCAGTAATTGCTCTTTTTATTTCTTCTTTAACATCAATAGTGTTATCAGATTTTTCAGGAGGGTTATAAAAAGGGATAAAAATCTCTGGAGCAAACTCAACCCATTTTTTCACATCTTGATTCTCCTTCATATTTACGGGTAATAATACAACTTTATCAATCTTCGAGTTCCTAAAATGGAAGATAGCTTTTTCCATTATATTAGAAGTATCGATAGACTTTACATTTTGTAGATTATTTACCATTCTTTCATAAAATCCATATTCCTGAAAAATAATTGCACCAGCTTCTTGCATTCTTTTTGTATCTATCGGTTGGAAAAGATGACAATGAAAATCAATCCTCAAATTGTTTCACTAAGTTAGTTATTTAGATTATGATTAGAATCATGTATAATTAAATTAGAATATTTTGAAAAAAGTCTTTAGATATAGTCAAAATTGATAAGTGCGATCTCTGAAGACTGTTCTAATTCGATCCTCTGTACTAAATCTTAGATCACCGAGGATGTTATTAATATCAGACCCAAAATTTTTAAAGAATTTTGGGCTTCTGGTTAAAATATCATCCAGATCATATTTTTTGAGAAAACAAGAGATAATTTCCCTTAAGTGCTGTTCTACAAAGGTATGGTTTGTTCCTTTTTCAATAATAGAAAATATTAATAAAGGTTGAGGATTATTTAATTCTTTATCTGGTTTTTGAACTATTTCTTGATAACAGATAATTTCAAAACTTGAAAGTGATATTACATTAATCTCATCGCCAAATACTTCACTAATAAAATCTTCTATCCCACTTAAAAATTTGGCACGTATTTTAGAATCTAAGACATTATCGCTAGACGAATAATATTGGATCTCAACTAGTCTATTCATGCCTAAGTTAATCCCAATTTCTAAAATAGCCATATCTCGAGATATTTTGTGTAGTTTTAACTTTACTATTATTTTTTTGTTAAACCTTCATTTAATATATTTTTAATTGTTTTTCCTCGAGAACCTAAATCTTGAACTTTAACCAAAAACAAATCCGGATGAACTTGAAGGAAATGTTAAATTATATTTATACCCTACCTAATATATATAATCTCAGAACCTTATTATAAATTTTAAATTCGATTTTAAATTGAAACAATAAATTATAATTACCTATGAGATGTGAAAGGATTTTTACCTTTTTTAAAAGCAAAATTCATCTTATTATATCAACTTTATGTTTAACATTTTGGATGTTATTATTTTTAATTTGGTATAAATTTAAAATATATCATGTAGACTTCCATATATTTCATGAAGCATTCAAAAAGATCCTTAACAACCCCCAGGAGCTTTATAATATTGATATTGAAGGTTGGGGTTATTATTATTTACCTAGCTTTGCAGGTTTCTTCTCATTTTTAGGTTTTTTTAATCTAACAACTGCTGCCTATATTTTTCTGACATTTAATTTTATTCTTTCTATTTTGCTGATTTTAATTTTTAACCGAATACTAATCTCGTTGAATTTGAAAAATAAATGGTCCAGATTAAGCTTTCTTTTATTAGTATCTAATGGGTGGATTATTTTTGACCAATATAGAACTCTTCAAACTAAACTTCTTGTAAGTTTGATATTTCTAAGTATAATATGGAAAGAAATGTATTATAGGAAGGAAGAAAAGGAGAAAACTATCTTTTCTTTTACACTAAATTATTTTTTTTTTGTTTTTGCTTTAGGTATGGTTCCTCAATTAATATTTCTCTTCATTATTTATCTATTTCATGACATTAGAATTTCAAATTTCTTTAAGAGAGATAACACTCTTAGACTCTTACTTGTTGTGTCCATAATTATATTTGAAAATTTTCTTTTTTTCATATATCCAGAATTAATTTCCGATTTTTTGAAAGGATTTACTGGAAATATCGATGAGAAATCGATTAGGGCATTGTTTATTTCAGACTTTCAATTTTCTAATAAATATTTTTTAATTATTATTAGATATCTAATGTTATTTTTAACAATCATAATAACATTGGGAATAACCATAAACAAACGAATTTCAATTGAGTGGAAATTTTCCCTTTTTTGTATTACATTTCTCTTTCTTGATATATTTCGTGGTTATGGATTATTACAGGTTTTATTACCTTTTATTTTAATTTTATTCGTACCATTCATACAACAGGAGCGATCATGGAACCAATTTGTTAAAAAGAACTATTTAATCATTATAGGTTTCCTTGCCATAGTAGGAATTATTTTTACTTCAAAAGATACTCAAGTCTTCTTACGAGCATTTCCGTTATTTAATGAATTGCCTTTAATTATTTTAGTATATTTAAGATGGTCTATTTTAACAGGTTTATTAGCTATTTCTTTAGCAATTTTAAATTTTAAAAATATAACTATATCTCCTTTTTTTAAAGAATGATTAATATAAAGATCTAGGGATATATACGATCATAGTTAACTTGGAGTGTAGAAGGGAAGAGTTGAAAGTTTATTTTGGATTGTTTTAAATGGATGTAAAACCATTTTTCTCGTGAGTTCCATAACATCCTCAGTATCTGAATATATGTTGTAGCATTCCACAGCTTCCTCAAATACAGTTTTTAAAGTTGTTTTCTTATTAAGGAGGGTATCCTTTGCGACATTTTTCGATATATTGCTTATTGTTTCTTTAAAGACTTTCTCTATAGCTGTTTTAACCTTCATATTAGGTTTCTCCTGTAGTTTTAAAACTACGCAATCCATATAGTCTTTATAGTCACTTACATAATTACACATATTTTCAACATAATCTACAACTTTTTGGGCATCAATTTTCCCAACATCAAAACTTTGAAATGTCTCTTCAATCCTTTCTCTCGCTTTCTCTACAAGTGCATCTTTAATATCTTTAATGAAAACCTCAACCGAAGCACCACTAGAAAAAACTTCATCAGCTTTCTGTTCTAATCCTGAAAGTAGATTTTTTTCAAATTCTATTGGTGAAGATTGAGTGCTTTCATGAACCTCATTAATTACTTCGACTTGTTCTGAATCAAATTGGTTCCCTATATAATCTTCTGCAATTTCTTGCTGGCTTATATCTTCTTGTTGTTCTTTTTCCATGCATGAAGGACAAACTCCGGTATAAGCATGAACCTCACCGATCCAAGGTTCAGTATTATATATACTTTTACATCTCTCACAATGATTATATTTTACCATAAATAATTCACTATTTATTATTCAATTTTTAATTATTTTAATCAAAATGACCTTTCCAATATTCTCTGAACCATTTTGTATTAATATGCTCAGGATTGGGATAGTCCTTAAATGAAAATTTAATTTTAACAGGTTTTGACACCTCATCCCCAAAATACCATTCAGTATTCTTATTGTAAGATTCTTTTGGTCCTGACAAACAAAATGGTCCGGGTGAACTAGTTGGTCGGCTCATTCCGAAACATAAATATAATCCGGTTTTAATTTTCCGGATTTCGTCTACCATACCTTCTTGTCCGTAAAAACTTTTAAAAACGTCATATTGCATTCTAAATACTGGTTTTCCATCTATTATTGAAACACTGATATGAGTTGCGAATCGAGAGTGGTAGGTTTTTTTCCCATCGATCAACCAAAAATTGTAACCCTCCCCTCTAAATCCTGGTCTTTTTTCGGTAGGAACAGGTGTATATGCTTTTCCTAACCAATGACCCAACTCTGTTTTGTACATGTACCACTCTCCCCACACTCGATCCTCCCCTAATAATGTAGCAGCATATTCACCATTTAACTCTTCAAAATCTGGTGGAGATAATGTTTTAAATAGCTCAACACATTGATCACGTGTTAATGACTGTAATTTTTCAACCGACCACTCCTCAGTGGATATATTATTTATTAAAGTCATTTATTATACCTTTTCTTTTAGGATTCTTTCTAAAATTAAAAATATCTAATAACTAATAATAACTATCAATTTAAAAAATATTTTCTATATATCTATTTTTAATTTCCTTTAAATCCTTAAGAAAAAGTTTAAATCGTTTATAATGTCTTAATTCTTATGTCTATAGTTGGAATAGATCATGAAAAATGCTCTGCTTGTAAAAGATGTATAACGGATTGCGTTAGAGGTCTTTTTGTTGAAGATTCATCCGGGAAAATAATCCGTCTTCCTGATGAAATGAATCGTTGTAATTTTTGTGGAAAATGTGTTGCCATTTGTAAAGCGAAGGCGATAATATGGGAGGGAGACTGGGAAGATGATGTTGAATCTTATCCGGGTGTAAAAAACTATGAAGAAAATGTATCTTACGAAAATTTGATGCAATTATTAAAAGCTAAAAGATCGGTGCGTCAATATAAACCTAAAAAAGTATCCCCAGAATTGCTTAAAAAAGTTTTTGAAGCTATGCGTTATGCATCGAGTGCTGATAATCGTAGAGCATGGAAATTTTCAGTTATTTCAGATCCAGAGATAATTAAAAAATTAAGTAAAGAATCAATTAAAATAGTATACCCTTATATAGGATTTCCCTCTGCGGAAGCAGCATTGAACTACTTTGAAAAGATTGATAAGGATCCCATTTTTCATAAAGCTCCAGCAGTAATATTTCATACGGTAAGTGAAAATGCTTCGATGCCAGCAGAAGATGCTGGAATCGTGCTTACTTATGGTCAACTTGCCGCACATACACTTGGTTTGGCGACTTGTTGGATAGGAATGGCTCACGGTCTAGGAATGAATAAAGAGATAATGAAAATTATTGGGTTAGAAGGCCCAATTCAAGGGGTACTAACAATTGGTTATCCTGCAGTTAAATATTACCACACTCCTCCTCGAGCTCCATTAGTCGTAGTAGGTTTAGATTAAAACTAATACCCTTATTTTTAGAACATCCTACATATTCATGCTATTCTTTTGAACACTTATACGTTTTTTAAAATGTATTTTTTCGAGGACGTAATGACTTAATAAATAGCAAATGATGACTGATAAAGGAAATACAATAGCTAGTTTTATAAGGGGAGAAATAGATATAAATTTGATTCCAAGGGATAAAGGAATAACGACGAATGGATGAATTAAGTACATGTAAAATGAACTATCTGCTAAATTCTGTAGGAGTTTTCCTTGCTTATTGAATTTTGCGTAAAAAATCTTAATTAACACAAAGATCATTCCCATAGAAGCGATATTATCTACCAACGCTAAAATAAGAGCATTGATATGGAGCCCTCCTAAAAATACGCTATAATCTGAATCAATTCCTACAAAAACAAAGAAATATGTAAAAAATAACATAACTGCAACGAAAATTGTAATGGTCCAGATTTTTACATGGTGCCTAGTCATCTTTTCGAACCAACCATACCTATAAGCGATGATACCAACACTAAACATAATAAAATATTGAATCATATAAGCAAATGGTAATCCCAGCTGAACATCGTTTAAGGGAAAGGGTATGCGAACTAAAAAAGATAGGAACCCTAAGCCAATAGCTAAAAGGAATAAATAAATATATTTTGGGATATGTAATTCCTCTGGGATAATTTGCTGTATCGAGTTAATTCTTGTTAACTGACGCCAAATAGTATAAATGACACTAAAAATTAATAGAACAACGAGAAACCAAGTAATCGTAAATTCTGTTATATAATCTACAAAATTTTCTAGAGATTGGAAATTACTTAAGTAATAATCTATAAATGATCCTTGCATTCTTGGGTAAGTATCCCATGGTTTTATTCCCCGTGCAGCCAGGAGATAAAAAATAACAGGATTAACTAGGACAACATATAAAAGAACAGGAATACCGAGACGTATTGATCTATCTTTCCAGAAGGATGATACTCCCTTTCGATCATAACTCCCTGGAGTGAAATAACTTCCCATCAAAAAGAATAATCCTAATAATGAGGCTTGGAAAATACCTCCAAATCCTGCTATCATAGAAAAGAATATTTCGGTGAAAGTATCAGCCGGGTTAGACTCGTTGTCCGTAATCATATAATACCACCATCCTTCCCCGCCATAGGTGACCCTAACATGTGTAAAAATCACGAGAATGGCAAATAAAATCTTTATATTATCAAGAAAAAGGAGCCGTGGTCTTTTTGATTCTGAATTCATTAGTATGGTTCACTTTTGATTAATGTTCTATCATTCTTACTTAATATAAATTTGATCATATTTTTTTTTAGACTTCTAACTCTTACCTTTTCTGGGTACCAGTTTATCCAAATCATTTTGTTCTTTATTTCAAGATGAAAACTATATAAAGAAACTGAAAAATAATATTAATTATTAAACTTAACATCCTAATATATTGATAATAAGAAGGTAAGATTATGACATCAACTAATAGAATAACTCTAAACAAGAAATTAATTAATTTTGAAAGACGTTATGATATTGATTGGTTGAGGATAATTGCAGTTTTTTTGGTTTTTATTTACCATTGTTCAAGATTTTTTGATGAATTTGAATGGCACATTAAAAATGATGAAGTTGATTTAGGTGTGACATTTTTCTTCACTTTCTTAGGTGGTATTGGAATGCCTCTTTTCTTTATAATTTCAGGGATGGCAACTTTTTACTTTTTAGGTTTCGCGAATGCTGGGCTTTATATAAAAGCAAGATTCATTCGTCTCATGATCCCATTCTTATTTGCGATATTTACTCAAATTCCTATACAAGTCTATCTTGATCGAGTAAGCCATTCTGAGTTTACTGGTTCTTTTTTCGAATTTTACCCTCAATATTTTAATGGATTATATGGTTATGGGGGAAACTTTCCATGGGCAGGATTCCATTTATGGTTTCTGATTTTACTTTTCCTCTTCTCTCTCGTAACTGTTAACTTATTTGTGTTTCTTAGGAAAGATAAAAATCTTGAAAAAATTTCAAAAGTAGCACCTTTTTTCAAGAAACCGGGATCACTTTACTTATTAATTATTCCAGCATTATTATTGCAATTACTTAATCCACTTTCTATTCTTGGAGAATTTGGGGGTTATAATCTCTTTTCATTATTAGTTTTTTACATAATAGGATTTATGATAGCATCTGATAAATATTTCAAAGAATCTATTGAGAATCACTGGCATATTGCTTTGATTGTAGGTATTATATCTATATTAATTTTACCAGTTGTAATATTATTCCTTGATAATTTCTTTTTATATTGGATTCTTGGTTTAACTTATGTGTGGAGCTTTATAATTGTAATTCTTGGGTCAGCAAGTAAACATCTAAATTTTAACCATAAATCAAGAAAATTTCTGAATGATATTGTTATGCCTTTTTATGTAGTTCATCAGACAATTATCGTCATTATTGGTTTTTATGTAGTTCAAACAGACTTAATGATCTTATTGAAGTACCTTATTATTTGTGGTATATCCTTTGCCATAATTATTGCCTTAGTTATGATTATTAGGCAGGTTAATATCCTTCGATTCCTATTTGGAATGAGTTTAAAGAAGAAACCTTTATCGAATAAAGTGAGTAAAGATAAGTTGGGAGAAGGATAAATCTTATGGAAGCTGAAAAATGGAATATTGCTATTTGTGGATTAAATTGCGCAAAATGCCCTGATTATCACACCACCAGATGTGAAAACGAATGTGCAAGAGGATTACTAGGGAATCACTCGAGCAAAGAATGCATATTATTACCTTGTGCACGGGAGAAGGGTCATCGATATTGTTTTGAGTGTATTGAATTTCCGTGCCAGAAATTGGAGGATTTTTCTTCCGATGGCTATGCCCATCATAAACAAACCGTAGAGAACATGAAAAAGATGAAAGAGATTGGAATTAAAGCATGGATCGCAGAACAGGAGAAATGCATGTTCTGCCCAGGTTGGAAATTCTAGCAATTAATAGCGTATGCTATTTATCTTTCAAGGTTGAAAACATCATATCTTGAATAAGAATATCTGGTTCTCGATCTTTCCCAATCGCTAAGATTTTGCCTGAATTGTCCGCTATAACACTCTGTCCACCATAAATGTAGCCTTTCCATGGCCCGGAAGTAATTTCACCCACTAAATCTGTACCAATAACACCAGCCTTTACTCTTTCTGCTACACTTTTCGCTAATCTTTCCAATTTTTTTCCATGTTCTGGCCAATTTTCTCGCTTTTCTGCCCATCCATAAGGAACAATAAGAAGATCAGGTTTCTTCTCACTCATCTGTTTTATTAAATCATCTTTAAATGTGTCTGCACAGATTAACAATCCAATTCTACCGAATTCAGTATTAACAAATGATATAATTTCTCCTGAAGTATAAGGAGGATTCATCAATTTGGTAAGAAGGTTTATTTTCCGATGTTTCAGGAGGATCTCTCCCTTATTATCGATTAGGACTACAGAGTCATATAGTCTATTTCCCTCCTTTTCCGCTAATCCTATTGAGATCATGATTTTATATTTTTTTGAAAGTTGGCATATTCTATCCGTATCTGGTCCTGGAATAGTATTCGCAAGTAGATGGGCTTTCGGATTTACCCATCCCAATAGAGAACATTCGGGAAAGCAAGCAATATCAACTTTATCTAATTGCTGTAGTGCCTTTTCAATGCGTTCAAAATTTCCCTCTCGATCTCCATCAATACATTCAATCTGGCATGCTGCAACCTTAACTTTAATTGCTATTGTCATATCATTTTTAAAAGCTTAAGTTTAAATTTATAGACTTGGGAACGGTTCCATCCTATCTTCCCTTAATTGTAAGATTATTGCCTCTTCGGGACAAGTTCTATGACATAAACCACAGCCAAGACATTTATTCCTATCAACTACAGCAAAATCTTCTTCTATAGAAATTGCATTAACAGGACATCTATCAACACAGGCCTTACAAGCAATGCATAGATCTTTGTCAATAACGGATTCGAATATTGCATTCATGAATTTATGTTTATCAAAACCAAATTGGGTTATACCTCTCATTAAACCACAACAGCAGGGACAACAATTGCAAATATTCGATAAATGTGTTTTATTAGCTCCTGCGTGTACCAGTCCTGCTTCATCGGCTTCATCAATAATTTTTATCGCTTCATCAGCAGTTATTTCTCGTCCTATCCCATTTTCAATATAATATTCAGCAGCAGCACCAAAACTCAGACAATTTTCCGTGGGATATTCTTTATTACAACTACCATGAATGAGCCTAGTTTCTTTTCTGCATATACACTCTGCAACAGAGATTATTCTAGCATCTTTTATACTCTCCTTAAGTTTTTGATAAGGTACAAGCACTGTATCAGGCTCAATCGTTTCTTCGATGGGGATAACCTTAAAGCCCGGTATATTAAATTTTGTAAGTTCATAAATAAATTTCGTATCAAAATATTCTCGATACAATTGAGCGAGATCTTCATCTATATTTTGTACTGAATATTCATATAATCCAATCATAAATGGTGCAAGATTATAGATGGTGATATTGCCTCTACGGATGCGAAAAAGTAGTCCTTTTTTAGATAAAGATTCTAAGTCCCTCTCAACCACATTTTTATCTAAGCCTGTTCGCTCCGCTATTTGATCTGCGGTTTCCCTTTCTCGAGAAGGTTTCAATTTTAAAAAAACTTCCACATCTTCGGTTGAAAAAAGTCTTTTCAATATTTTAACTCCAACACCGGTTGAGGTTTCAGGAAGACCAATTGAGTTTTTATTTATATACTCCCTTAATTTAACATAAGATTCGTCAGACATTATTTCTACCTTGATAATAGTAATATCACTTAATTTAAACGAGCGGGCATTATCCGAACAATTCTTAATGGAGTTTTAACCATAGATATGGCATTTTCAGGACAGAAATATGCACAAACACCACATCCTATGCACCTTTCTTCATCCCTTTCCGCTATACCATCTTCATTCAGCTCTATTATCAATTGATGACATTTTTCTACGCACGTACCACAACCAATGCATAATTCTTGATTTATCTGTGATAAGAAATTGGTATAATTAGCAATAGGTCTTACCATAAATCCTCCACCTTGAGGACAACAATCGGAACAACAATTACATATAGCATCTTCTCGAAGTTCTGGATTTGCGCGCAAATGCATAGCTTTATGCACTAAACCATCATCACGTATTTTTGCTAATAAATCTCGCGCTTCTTCTTTTGATATAAGTCTCGCAAAACCATGCTTTGCTGTATGTCGTGCACTCTTCCCAAAAGTAAAGCAAGTATCTTTGATATTTGTCTGCTTACATGGATCTCCAAGAACTCTTTTATGATTTCGACAATAGCAGCTACCAACGGCTATATCATCATATTTTTCAATAATCTCTTCAACTGTTTGAGTTGGTAATATCATCTCTTGAGGTGATTCTATTGTTTCATCGATAATAATTTCAATCTCTTCTCCAGTTGCTTGATTAGAAAAGCTGCTAATTACAGTTCTATCAATTGGTCTCACTTTATTAATAGTGGACTTATATGAATCGTAATTTTTTTGAACACTTTCTTTTCTTTTTTCATGCAAGCTATGTTGTAATCTAGCGAGTTCTTTAATATCCTTATCCTCTATATCAATGTCCCTCATAAAAATATAGTCAAATATTCTGCCAAATGGGAGTGTTCGGTAAATCATTATACCATCAGTTGTAGGCTGATCCATTATTACACCATTTTTGGCTAGTGCATCTACCTTAACTAAGATTTCTTCTTCAGTTAATTCAACACCTTTTTTCTTTAAACTATCTTTCAATTCTTCCATAGTAAATGAACTTTTCTCTTCAAACGCTCTTAAGAAATCGACGTTTTCTTCCCCAACAGCAATTTTTATAATTCCCACTATCTCTTCTGGAATTGCATCGTCTGGTTTTGCTCTAGTTATAATTCTGGCAGCGTTTGTAAATTTTTCATCCAGTTTTTTTTCATCACTTTTTAACATTTTAAATCAAATTTACTAAAATTAAGTTTGTTTAAAAATTTTGATCATAAACTAACTCCTTTTCACAATTCACGACAAAGGTTTTATTAAAAACAAATTACACAGATTACATAATATTGGTGAAATTGAATACATTAAAAACACTTAAATGGAATTGTTTAAATGAAGACATCTAGTATCTATAATGAAGGGAGAAAGCTGCTCCTAATGGGGAGTAGCGCATACAAGATGAAGGAGCTACCATTAGAAGTTAGAGAAAGAATTGATCTAGGTATAGAAAAAGGAGTCGTCTTCGTCGTTGCTGAAGCCCATGGATCGTGTAGACTCTTTCAGGATTACCTTGCCTCTAAGAATTATAGGGATGTGGTGATTGGGCACGCTAAAAGCTTGAGATACAATGCTGGGGGTTGGCAAGATGTCAAATATGGTAATAACCTTAAGGAGAGGGAGAAAAATATGATCAAGGATTGTGATTATGCCATTGTGATCTGGCAAGACAAAAGCAGTGTAATCGCCGAGAATCTCGAATATTTGAAGAAGCTCAGGAAATCCACCTTCCTATACGAGTATAATAGCTCAGATGGAACGTTTCAAGCGGGGCAGCTTGACCCGAGAAGGATTTTCAGAAAAATCTTCCCCTTTTCGAAATCGTTTAAGCAGAAAGAAAAAAAAGCTTTTGATAAGTGGTTTTCTGAAAAATTAAATCAATAATAAAGAGTTCTTAAGAATTATCTCTCTGACGAAAAACCATAAATACTGGAAATAGTGGTTACACTACTCCTGGATTATAAAATTAAAAAAAAAAAGAAAGAACCAATTAAAAGGATTTTAGTAGATACAAATGCTTGTAATCAGTTCATCTAAATATCATTCTTACGTTCTTATTCCTCTGTCCATGATAAGTGAATAAAGTATTTACCCCCATAATTTCCAAAGCTGTATTGAGAGTGATTTTTCCGTGTAAAGCGCCATTTGGAGGCACTTCAGCCAATCTAGTTGCGATTTCATTAACCTTTTCCTCAAGCTCTTCTTCAGGGACGCTTAAACTTACCAATCCTATTCGCTCAGCTTCCTTACCATTAATTGTTAACCCTGTCATTAAAAGATATCTAGCTTTTTTAATTCCAAGATACACCTGCCATAATGGCATACTTGTCGAAAAGCCCCCACGTGTAGCCGGATGCCCTAGATTTGCATTATCTGCTGCTATTGAAATGTCACATAGAAGCTGTAAGTAACATCCTGCTGCGAGACAATGTCCGTGAATTTGGGCAATAGTTGGTTTCGGGAACTTCCAAAGGCGCAGATATTTTGCATATATTTTTTTTTCTAAGATGTCATACAGCTTTCTATATGTCCATCCTCCCTCCGGTGCTGTTGTATAGTAGGATCCGCCTAAATCATATCCGGAACAGAAACTTTTACCATTTCCCTTTAATACAATAGCATTTACCGATTTGTCTGCTTCAGCATGATCAAAAACAGCATCCAAATCATCAAGCATCTGATAATCCATTGCGTTATGTTTCTCAGGACGATTTAAAGTTATATAACCGATTTTATTTTTTGATTCATAAAGAATGGTTTTAAAACTCATTTTTTAATCACCAATACTTATTTTGATTTTTTCAGTAAAATATGTTGGGTATTGTTATAACAAATATGGATTATACTTAGTGTTGAATAAAGTATTGGATCCTAAAGGAGAAAATTAACAAATAAATAACTTTAAAGCAACAAAGTGTAATGTATTAGTTAGATTATTAAAGAACAAGCTCTACTTGATAAGTAGTAGCTAAGTCTTTATCTGATAAACTCTCGTAATCTTCCCACATTTTCTGAATTTTTTTTCCATGTAAACCATTTTTCATATTTGTAACTGCTTCGAGAACTTCTTCATGAAATTCTTCTGAACCCTTAATAATTGTAAACCCTTTTTTAAGAAATCCGTTCACTGTTTGGTTTCCCCACCATAATTTTAAGGGCTTTACATCGGGAATCGCAGTTGATTGGATTTTTTTCCATCCAAAATTTCGTGCCCATGAGATAAGTTTAGTAAGCATTCCATCCCCAATCCCTCTACTAGTATATGGTATATATTCGATTGATTCTCTTTTGTTTAAAGAATCTTCATCAAAATTT
>JAHQWY010000300.1 GCA_029856445.1 Promethearchaeia archaeon | reverse complement strand
ATTCCGACATCCAATAGAATTATTCTTAATTAATTATTTAAAGTTCAAGCTAGTTGCCTATCAGAAGGTGATATAATTAGCATTATTAGTAAAACTGATTCTGTTCAAAAATAATTGATTAAAACATGAGTTGATGTGAAAAAAACTTGTTAGAAAATGTTATATAATAAAAAAAGCTGATAATAATTATGAAAAGCTTAAAATTAAAAGGTTTAAAATTTAATAAAGGCAATTATCAGCTATTCAATGATCGTTTTGCTTTTTTCCCCCCTAAAATAATAGATATTTTAGCATCTATATATGGAGAAGGAGTAAAATCATTATTAGTATGGTTAGGTAAAAAAACAGGATGGAATTTGATTCAAAATTGGGAAGAAAATTTAAAACCTAAATCTTTAGATGATTTAGTAAATCAATTCACTAGCATTTTAAGTAATCATGGATGGGGAAGATTTGTTCCCAAAATTATATCTGAGGATTTGATACTTATTGATCTCTATCATAACATTTCCTCAGAATTAGAAAATAAGCCAAAATATTACTGTTATTTTATTACTGGTTTATTAAGTGGATTTGGAGAATTTGCCTTATATAGGGTGAATGTTATAGAAACACAATGTTGTCTTGAAGATTTAAATCAAGATTACTGTGAATTTAGAATTGAGATAAAAAACAAATAAGTCATCTTACCAAGGATCCCATTCTTCAGGATTCAACTCGTCCTTATCAGTTTCTTCAATATTCTTATCTGAAGATTCAAGATTTATTGGATACATGTCGTTATCTATATCAGAAATTTTCTCAGGTTCTTGGGGTTTGGATTCAACTAAAATTGGTTCCTCCTCTATCAATCCGGTTTCTTCTCCTATCACGACATCTTTAAAAGCAGAAATTAGAGAGAGGAAATTAAAGAATTCTTCTCTATTCATTTCAACTTTTATTGATTTTTCATTATTTATAATTGCAAGTTTGATAATCCGTACTTCGCCACTAATCTCTACAGATGTTATTTCAATATTTTCATTTCTATTTTTTAACTGAATTCTCCATGATGTTTCTCTTGTTTTTTCAATTTCCATAATTATTTTTTCCACATTACAAATTATTTAAAAATCATTATTCTAGTAAAAATCATTAAATTTAAAATTAATTCGAAATAATTTGCTAAATTGCTATTTTTAAATAGATTAATGTATAATATGCGAGTATGATGGCTATTATTAGAGGAGGCCGAATCTGACATAAAGTTTGAAATCTATTTTTTCTAATATTGAATATTAAACCTAGTGATTTGAGAAGATATTTTCTCTCTCTATAATCACATAATTCTGAATAATTTAAGAATTTATAAAACAATTTTAAATAAACTTTTTTAAGAATTGAGATTTTTGAATGAAAATTAAAGAAAAGTAAAAAAGTATAATTATCTTTAAAAATGTTATTGGAAACTCCGTTTATTATGAATATTAATATAAAAAATAATGAAAATGCTAAAAAGAAAATAAAAATAGTAAAAAGATTCAAAAGGACAATAGGATGTATGATAAAAATAAGAATGAATAACTTACCATCACTGCCACCAACTATCTTTAAGAAAAAAAGTATTAGAGAAAAAAATAGAACTATCATTAAAATCAATGCTTTTAAAAAAAGAAAAAAAGCAATTTTCTTAAAAAAGAACAAATACTCAAAAATATTTAATATAAAAGCAGTAACATAACTATATTTAAAGAATTTTATTGGAACTCTCCTATATGTTAAATCAAAATAAAGAAAAATGAGGAAAAATCCATTTAATAAGATAAAAGAGAAGCTTAGAAAAATATAAGTCATATCAATGAAAGTCATCTTCCCAGACGTCTATAAATTTCTTTAAACTGCGTGCTTTTATATTTTCTATTTTATATCTATAAATTTTAATCCTTCCAAACTTTTTTTCTTGGATTAAATCAAGATTTTTAAGATGATTTAGATGCTTCATAACATTAGAGTAATTTAACTTAGTTTTATTAATAATCAATGAGATTGTTAATTCACTATTCTTTGCCAATGTTTTTAATATTTTTACTCTGGCTTTTGAACCAAAAATTTCTTCAATTAAATATTTTTCTTTAGATATGGTCATATTTACACTTTTAATCCTTTCGATTGAAGTATTTTTATAATTATATCCTCTAATTTCAATAAATTTATTTCTGGAATTTGAATTAAGGCTCTTCTCCCTTTCACTTTCTCACTTATTATTTCAATTATGACAATACTTTCTCGTTTAAACTCTTGAAGATAATTCCAAAGTTGAGAATTAGATCTGGGATTCAATTCTAAATTTTCACATATAATTCGATATCTTTTTAAAATACCTAAAAATGAGATCGTAGGTTCATAATTATTTTTCAATCCTTTTACAATAGAAAACAAAAACAATAGTTTATGTGAAGACATATACTTTAAAATATCAAGAGTTGAAAATGGTACCGTCTCTTGACTTCCGAGTCTAACACACTCCGTATTTATAAAATTTAAATTCCTGCTTTCAGCAATTTTAGTCGCTTTCCATAAAATATTCAATCCATTCCGTATATCTCCGTTAAGATAGGTTGAATCAACAATCATTTTAATTAAATCATCAGTTATAACGTTTTCTTTTAAACTAAGATGAGCTCTATATTTAAGAATGTCAAATATTTGCTTTTTAGAATAATTACTGAATTTAATAATGTTTCTTTGCAATGTACTTACAGTGCTGTAGTCTAAATTGTTTATACATGAAAGATCTCTTACAATTCCAATAATTGAGAGTCTTTCTTGAAAATTTACTGAGTCATCGTTAATTCGGGTTAAGGAATAAATTAGATCTTCTCCTTTATTTATGAGGTAACTTAATTCATCCAAAACAATTAATATATGTATATCTTGCTGATTCAGAAAATCAATAAGAATCTCTAATAAATCCTGAGGAGAATAACCTCTTTTTGGAAAATTCTTCTTGATTACGCGAATAATTTTAATTAAGACTTTATAGCTAGTTCTTTCTTTTCGACAGTTAACATGGACATATTTAATAGCAACATTTCTCTCAGTTGATACTTTTTTAAGAATTTCCCCAAAATATTTTATAGTAACAGTCTTCCCAATCCCAGTTTTTCCTGTTATTAGAATTTTTCTAGAAATGGAATTTGGATCCGTTATTAAAGTTAAAAATAATTGTGATAGTAGTGATAATTCTTTATCTCGGTGCGGTAATCTATCAGGAATGTAATTCATGTCAAGTTTACTCTCATCTTGAAATAATGATGGCTTTTTCAGTAATTCTTCGAAATATTCCATGGTAGCAACAAAAAACAATAAGAATTTATTTTAAATTTAAAAAAAGATCGCTTATAATAAAATACAGAGTCCTAATTTTTTTATTATAAAACTACGAGAGATTATGAGGATCTCAAACTATTTAGTGCAAATTTATTTAAATTGATCTTTAGAAATTCTTAAACTGGTTACATGAGAATTAATAAAAAATTATTCCACTCGAATGTAAGATAATTATGTCAAATTTATTTATATTTATGCGAAATCTAGTTAAGATCTACTCTTAAGGAATCTAATATTTAACAATAATCTCCGTTAATATTTTTTTCCTTTCTTTCTTGAATTTATATAATAAGGGTAGTGAAATTAATAATAGGATTATTGAAAGTGTTGTAAGTAATATTACATTTAACTCTAGTAGGCTTTTTTTATTTGAGTTAATTATATTTAAATTTAAAGAAATTGTTTTATTTTCTAAATAAATAGTACCATTATATACAAAATTTAGTTTTATATCCTCATTTTTTGTAGAAAAGTTCAGTAAGTTATAAGGTATAGTTATAAATAAAAAACCAGAAATATCGGTGTTAAATAATTGGGTGAAAACTGAGGTTTGATTCCATATAATCTCTAATCCAATGACCTGATTATCAAGTGGTATAATAGAACCGTTTAAGAAGTAATAATATTTTAGCTTAATTACCAAATCTTCATTTTCTGCTAAATTTTCCTCATAATCAATTATATCAACAAATATAGGATTTTTTTCAAGCCAAATCTCATATTGAAATAAAGTATCATTATAAACTTTGTTTTGTAAAAATTTAAACGTTAATCTGTTCAAACCTATACTTAACTGACTCACTGAGGAAATAGTTATTTCAATTATTCCCAAATAATTGGTAGTGAAACTATTTTGAAATAATACCGAGTTATTTACACTAATTATGAAAAATACTGATTGATTATATAAAAACGTACTGCTTTCAAGAAATTCATCGTAAAATTTTGCTGTAAAGGTTAAAACTTCACCATGTTTTATTCGATCTCTAAATCCATTTAATTGACATAATACAATTCGCTTAAATATTGTTATTTCCCTAGTTTCTACAGGAATAAGCTGATACACTCCATTATCATCCCAGTAATAATGAATAAATCTTATAAGAACAATATTGGAGTAATTTAAAAACATTATTTTCAAATTGGTAATATTTACTATCCACTCTTCTGTGAGTAGACCAATTTCATGATATTCTGAGGAATTCCAAATAAGATTATCTAAAGAATCATAAATATGTATTTGAATAAATCCATCCTCAGTAAAAGGATTATA
>JAHQWY010000299.1 GCA_029856445.1 Promethearchaeia archaeon | reverse complement strand
AAACAATTGGCAATAACAGCGGTTACAGATCCTGATCCAGAAGTTAGAAAAGAAGCGGTAGATACTTTAGGAGATTTTGGGGAAACTAAAGTATTGGGAGTTCTTACGTTTGTGTTATTAAATGATCCTAATGCTGCAGTGAGAAAAGAAGCAGCAGATGAACTTGGAGATTTGCACCATCCATATAGCTTAGATGCATTGGCAATGGCACTTAAAGATGAAAGCGCACTAGTCAGAAAGGAAGCAATAGAGGGGCTAAAGAAGATCAAAAAGAAGATCAAACCAAAGAAGATGGATGAGGGAAAACCGGAAAGTAGAGAAAATGAAGAAAATAAACAAAAATCAGAAGAAGATACAGAAGAAAGTAATATTAATTCCTTTTAAGAAAATTTTCTTTTTCCTTATATTTTAATCATCCTTACTTGGAATTTTAGGTAATTGTCTTCGATTGCTAGGGTTATTTCCACTAGTTTTTTCTAAAATTTCTATTATTTCAGCTTTTCTTGCAGTAGTAGGTAAAGTAATTTTGTTTTCTTCAGCATATGCTTTCATATCTTTTACAGTCATAGAATTAAAATCTACTTTTTTAGGAGCATCAGGTTTTGTGGATGAATTAATCATAGAATTTGGTTTGGTAGGCATTGGTGTCAAAGAAGATGATGTTGTTGAAGTTTTTACTGGTATACTCTTTTTTGGAGCGTTCTTTGGTTCACTTTCTTTTTCTAATATTTCGACAGCTTCAACAATACCTTTTGTCTCATTAAAATAAACCCTTATGATATGATTATCCAATTCAATCATATCTTTAGGAACTTTTTTAACAGGTTCCCATTCAGTTTCTTCAACTTCATCTCCGAATACTTTAGCTGTTTTTGAAACGGCGGCTAACAATGTGTGACCTAAAATCAGATTTAATCTTTTGTGTCCACCAGTAATCTCTGTTTTGAGAATTTTATCTTTAATCTTTTCTTTCTCCTCTGTCGATAGACCACTTGGTGTTTTAGTCATAGGTTCCATTGGATATTGCGTTCGAGGTCTTGGCTTAGGAAGACTGGTGGATTTAGGGGCACTAGATATCATAGAAGATGTAATTACATTATTGGTAGTGTCTTTTAAAGCAGGAGAGAAGTATTCTTCCTCTTTTGCTTCAGGTATTTTTGGGATAACATCTGTAATAATCGCTTGGTTCATTTGCTCCCTGTCAATGTTTCGAACATACCGCATATCAGCCAATCGTTCGGTTACTTCCATGGATTCTAATTGAAAAGCATTTAAAAATTCAGTAGGCTCATCACCAGCATCTACAGAAACAATTTTACAACGATGGTATCTCGCATCCTTTCTTAAATTTTCTTGGAGTTCTTGAGCCACTCTAGAACTTATAAATCTTTTACGAACCGGGGATTTTGGCCCTTTCCAAATGAAAATTCTTCTCAAATCTTCACGTACTATTACAAGTACTTGTTCAGGATGTAGATTGGATTGAAGTTCTTCTTCTACCATACTTAATCTATTATATTCTCCTGAATCATCCAGTTCATAGACCATAAATGTTTCATATTCTGTCATTTTACTACAATGTGGAAATCATTTGATAATATTTATAAGGTTAATTAGTATATGAAAATTTTTCGTAATATTATTTGAAATTTCTTTTCAAATGAGTTAATTTAAAGAAAATATAAATTACGTTTATAAAAATTTAGCGAAAAAACAAAATTAGTTATAATGAGATATTTTGTAATAATTTAAAAAAAAGGATGTAATTAATTAATAGTCATGTAGAACATTATCAATAGAGAGAACAAACCCTAACAAGATCCTTCTATCTGTTTCATTATCGAGTATTCTTAATGCGTATGTATCCTTGAAATCCAATAATCCTCCAAGAAAAATATCTCTCCATCTGTCTGCTTTTTCAATTTCTGCGATTAGTTTTCCTGACATGTCAGCAACCTTATAGGACCAACCCATAAATTTGCCTTGAGCTTCGAAATATCTCCTACCATTAACATCTTCTAAGAAAAATTTTGGACGGAATACAGAAGTTATTTTTTTCTTAATTCTTGCAATCATATTTCCATATGGATCTTTTAAATCTTGCGCACCTCGAGCCGATACAATTTTAGAGTGAATTGTTGCCGATATAGTGCCATCTACCTCAAGCAATTCAACTCTGCGTCTTATGCTTAAGATAACTCTTCTCATCTTCCCTATTATCTGGTTATTTTCATCTAAGATGTCACCGCTGCCCCAATCCCAGTATTTTTCTTTTAAGATATAATAATTGCGGTTAATATCAAACAATCCACCAGGACGATTGTAAGGTTCAAAGCCCAATGTCATCACTGAAGGCGCTGTCGATGGCGTAGAAACGACATTTTGCTGTGTAGCTTGCACAGGAGTAGAGGAGACAGGTGAACCACATTTCTCACAGAAGTTCTGATGCTCAGGGTCTTTAATCTCGGCACCACAGTCTTTACAATATGGTATTTTTATCACCTTTTTTATTTTTAAAAATTCTACGATTAAAATGGTAACTAGTTTTAATAAAGTTTAGTGAAAGAAGAATATGCAATTATTCTTATCAAAATATTTTAATTGAATAAGGGTTATTAAATATTAATATCAAACAAATAGGAAAAGAGAATGTCAAGTATTAAGATTCCACAGTTGTTAAAACTAAAAGACTATATAACTCTTATAGGAACTAGTCTTGGAATAATTGCGCTAATCTGTGCATGTATTGGTACCCGAGCTGTACTTTCTTTAGGATTTTTTCTAATTTCTATCGCAACTGGTATAGATATGATTGATGGTTATATTGCTCGTAAAACAAAAACTATGAACGAAATGGGAAAGGAGTTAGATTCCTTAAGCGATTCATTAACATTTGGGATCACACCAGCAGTATTAACTTACCAAAGTTTTAAAACTGAGACTATATTTGACATAATTCTTATAATTGGAGCAATATGTTTTACTATTGGAGCAATACTTAGATTAGCTCGATTTAATATATCTGAAGTTCCTGGTTACACCGGAGTGCCTACTCCCCTTAGTGCTTTATTAGTCATTGTATATTTCTATGCTAATTATTTTTATGCTTTTGGTAAAGGAGGGATTACCTATCCTTTTCTAGAATTTGCTTCATACTTAATCCCTTTTATTATGATTATTATCGCATGGTTTAATATCACTGTGTACATTAATTTTGGTGAAAAAGATAAGACTATTTATATAATCTTTCTTATTATCGCCCCCTTGTGCCCTGCCCTTGGCTTGATTGGGATTTTAAATCCAAACTTTTTAATTTCAATGATTGTAGCCGGTTTCTTTCTATCCTCTTTTATATTTGCTTTAGTTTTTATCATGCGAGGATTCTTTTTATATATTTTAACAAAAAAATAGCACTTCACAAAAATAAGCAACTAAAACCAATTATTGGTCGAAGAGATATTTTAAACTAATTTCTCCTTCCAACTTTCTATATTTGCAAGTATTTGTTTTGTATCGAGTTCATTTAAAAAAGTATCATTAAATCTATATTGATTTATTAAACTTCTTAATTGATGTAAAGTAACAGAAAATCCTCTTTTTTCAAGTACTAGATCAGCAATCTTTTGTAGTTCCTTGCTAAACTCTTCTCCTTTAATATCATGTAATTTTTTAACCAGATTATTAAATGCATTATTAATTATTAAACCTGCCTCATCTCCTTTTTTTTTAGTAGTTGTTGACACAAATTTTATTTTTTCCTGTAACTTTTGCTTTATACCTTCAATTTCTCCTTGATATTTGGGTACTTCAGAGGGAATTTCTTGAGGTGCCACTTCATTTCTAGTTTTTTGATCTCTTATTTCCTGAGCTCTGTCTATCTTTTGTTCAGTTTCTACAGTTTGGAGTTTTGGCGTTGTAATTGGTTTAACTTTCTTATATAAATCATCTACTTTTGTACCCGATTTAGCTTTAATTGTAGGTACTTGAGCTTTCTGAGCAGCGTAAAATGTATCGGAATAAGCACTTTCCCATGAATTCTGTACTATTGGACTTAGCAATTCGATTAATGGTTTGAAGTTACTCCCTATGCCAATAAAATTATTTAATGAGTCTTTTACTCCTTGTAGAATAACACCAATAGTGATTTGAGAGTCATCACCTTTTAAGGCAATTAGATTCTCGTTTTCAAGAGTTTTATATATTATATTCGCAATAGATGTGAAATTTTTAACACTACTATTTGTATGTGGTTCTGATGATGCTATTTTAATTTTTAGACTCTTTGGTATTTTTTCAAACTGTTCAACTGCCAAATGATTTTCGAGTTGTGGAACAATAATAATTAGATCCTCCTTAGTTGTTGTAATAAATTTTTGAATCTCTTCATTGACTTTTGTAAGGCTATTAACAGGCCAAATATTTTCAATTAGCATTTTGTCGGAGGTTCTCATCTCTTGTAAATATTCCTTCATTAATTTTTCCAAAGGTCTATTCAACCCTGAAACTTCATTTATAGAATTTTGAATAACAATATTTAAATTCTCATTTAGTTTATTTTCAAATTTACTCAATTCTGTTGAAAGTAATTCCTTATTTTCTTTAATCATATCGTAGATTTTATTCATTTTAGTTTCAAAATTGTTTAACATGTTAAGCAA
>JAHQWY010000298.1 GCA_029856445.1 Promethearchaeia archaeon | reverse complement strand
AATGTAGAATAGGCTAACTTTCTTGACTGAAAAAATTCCATATAAGAAATTATTCCGGGGATTTGACGAGAGGTTTGCTTTTTAATAAACATAAACTTTAAAACTTATAGTAATTCTTATCTGAGAAAATTCCTTCTAGAGTAATGAATAAATTGATAATTATATCTTTATCTAACAAATTATAAATAAAATATTTTTTTATAGAGAGTATGGAAGAATCAGAAAGATCATTAGATCTCGCAAATAAACGTTTTTCAGATATTATTGTGGATGGTTTCAAACTATTTTTCCAAAATTATGGATCTTTAATTATACCCCTTGCTTGTTTTCAAGTATTAATGATCATATTGGATATCTTTATTTTAACTGATCTTAAATGGTATATCAATTCAATGGAGTTGAATTTAGAAGATATAATTGATAAGTTTGCTGAAAATGCTGACCTTACTGAAAGTGAATGGAATTTGTTAACATCCTTTCTTTTCTTGAATATCGCGTTGCTTTTTCTTGATAATTTAATTGGGGCAATCGTTGTTACAATAGCTATGTGTTCTGTTAGTAATTATCTATTAAAAAAGCAATTATATAAAGAGACACACTTCATCCAGTCTTTTAAGTCAGCATTTAACAAGAAAATATTTTTAGTTATTTTAATTATTGGGATATGCATTCCCTTAGGCTCTGTACTGTTGTTTATCCCCGCTATTATCATATTTGGATTTTATATCTTCTTGGTCTTTACTTACAATATGGAAGATATTGAGAATCCTATTTCAGAGGCACGTAGAGTCTCAAAAGGAAATTTCTGGAAAATCCTTAGTATATTTGCTTTCAATTTTATATTCATTTTCATATTTAGTTTCATTTATACTTCAATAATTGATCTGTTTTTTAGTTCAAAGACTTTTTCAACTAATTATAATTCATGGTTAGATCCAAGCACAAGAAATTATGGAATGATTATACTTTATCAACTACTTGTAAACTTGGTTGAAATTTTACTTGCTCCCTTATTTATCTGCTTTTTAACTTCACTATTCATCTCTCTAAAAGCTAAAAAGGATTTAGGTTTTACTATTCAAAAGCAATATTTACCCGTTAGAGAGAGATATGAGGGAGTTTTTTCACAACCATCAGGTTTAACTCAAAGGGTAGATGATTCTATTGAGGAAAGTTCTACAACTAAGGTGAAGTTTGAAGGTGAATTTTACTGTCCCTTTTGTGGCTATAGAATAAATATACCTAAGAAATTCTGCCCAAATTGCGGAGAAAGTTTTTCATTTATAGATAAATAAATTTAGAGGCTTTCATGAAAAATGTATATAGATATCGAGAAAAAATTTGATATAAAACCAGAGAATATTAAAAATCCCGTTATTCTCATAGGATTACCCGGAATTGCTTTAGTCGGGAAGTTGGCTATTACATCTATAAAAGATTCTATTAAAGCTAAGGAATTTCTAACTATTCAATATTTTGACTTTCCTGCACAGTCTGTAGTAGAGGAGGGTGATTTACAAATCCCTACGGCGCAGTTATATTATAAACCAACAGATCAAGAAGACGGGAATGACTTTTTTATTCTAACAGCGACATATCAACCAAAGACTCCAGAAGGTGTTTTTGAGTTTTCAAAAAGGTTCTGTGAAGAAATGGACAAAATTACGGGAGGAAATATTAAGATGTATCTCAGTACTGGAGCAATGCTCTCTGATATTGTTCATGATCCTCCCTTAGTATATGTGTGTGGCACCGATAAAAAGTTAGTAAATTCTTTCCTTGAATATGAAAATACCAAATTATATGAGGGGGGTTATATTTCAGGAGCAAATGGAATTATACCTGCTTATGCCGGTAAAAATAATTTTGGCCCAGGTTTGTGTTTATTAGCAGAGACACTACCATTACCAATGATGACTTTAGCTTTAGATCCCCGTTCATCAAAGGCCCTAGTTTCCTTAATAAAAGATTACTTCTCTATAGAAATGGATTTCAGCAAACTAAACGAAAAAATAAAGGAAATAGAAAATGTTCATGAATCAATTAAGAAACGAGCTGATCATTTTATGAAACCACCTCAGGACGATAGAGGAGCAGACTCCTATTTTCGTTGAAGCATCTTCTTTTAATCTGAATGCTCATTTCCTTTTTCTATTTTGATTATTATTAGAAATTTTATACTCTTTGAATAGTTATGAGCTTAAGATTCATAATTTCAATTTTATTAAAAGATTTAAAACTCATTAAAAATTCAAAACTAGTAATAATTAATAATTATCAAAGAGAATGTGAAAAAGTTGAAACTTATAAAATTATTTGAACCTTTAAAAATTCAGAACTTGGAAATAAAAAATCGAATCGTGATGCCGGCTCTAGGTTTGGGCTATACCCCCAAAAGAGAGGTCAATGATGTTTTCACTAATTTCTATGAAAAACGTGCGAAGGGTGGAGTAGGTTTAATTATAATTGGTGGATTAGGAATTAGTCCAAATAGTGGAGGTACACCATATATCGGAGACGATAAATTTATTCCTGGATATACTGCATTTGCCGAAAAAATACATAAACATGGTGCTAAAGTCATGGCACAAATAATGCATCAAGGTGCATATTTTCCTAGCCCAAATGCTGTATCCGCTTCTGCAGTGAGATCAAACCTTACACGAATGGTACCCAAGGAATTAACTATTGAAGAAATAAAACAAGTACAAGAAGATCATGCTCTAGCTGCTGAACGTTTATTAGAAGCTGGTTTTGATGGGGTAGAATTACTAGGAAGTGCAGGTTATCTTATTACTCAATTTTTAAGCCCATTAATCAATAAAAGAACTGATGAATATGGGGGATCTTTAGAAAATCGTCTTAGATATCCTCTGGAGTTAATAAAACTGATGAAAAAGAGAGTAGGGGGTAAAATGATTGTGGGAATGCGTGTTGCTGGCGATGATTTTGTTCCAGGCTCTAACGATTGGACGCAAAGCCCAATATTTTCAAAACATTATGAACAAGCAGGAATAGAATTTTTAAATGTAACAGGAGGATGGCACGAGACCAGAATTCCACAAATTCCTATGATGGTACCCCAAGCCGCATATGTATATCTTGGTGAGAACATTAAAAAGGAGGTAGATATCCCTGTTTTTATGGCAAATCGAATAAATGATCCATTAATAGCAGAACAAATATTAAGAGATGGAAGAGTAGATGCAGTTAGTATGGGTAGAGCACTAATAGCTGACCCAGAATTACCCCTTAAAGCGAAAGAAAAACGATTTTGGGATATTATGAAATGTGTGGCTTGTAACCAAGGCTGCTTCGATACAATCTTCAGTGGTAGGTCTGTTGTATGCATGAGAAATTATATTACTGCAAAAGAGGGAGATATTGACCTAAGTAAACAAACTGATAATCCTCAAAAAGTTTTAGTTATTGGGAGTGGTCCCGGGGGACTTGAAGCGGCTCGAGTTGCTGCTATACTGGGGCATGATGTAACAATAGTAGAAAAAAGTGAATCTGTAGGTGGACAGATGAAAGTTGCTGCCGTCCCACACAGCAGAAGAAACATCTCGGAGATGATAAGGTATTATGAAGCGCAAATTCGTCATCGTCATATAAAATTAAGACTAGCAATTGAAGCTACTCCAGAATTTATCAATGATTTTAATCCCGATGTTGTAATATTTGCAACTGGAGTAAAGTTCTCTATCCCAGATATTCCAGGTATTGACGGCTCAACAGGGAGTGATATATGTCTCGCAGATGAAGCATTAGCTGGAGATCACGTTGTTGGCAAAAATGTCGTTGTTGTTGGTGGAGGCGCAACCGGGTTAGAAACGGCGATTTGGGCTGCTGAGTTAGGAGCCATTAATTCCGATATCGCACACTTTCTTAGTTTTTATGAATTGATTCCCCAGGAAGAAATTATAAAACGATGGTTGAAAGGAAATCGAAATGTTAACATAATAGATGTATTACCAAGATTAGCAACTAATGTAGGACGAACTACAAGGGGATATTTGATTGGTATATCAATGAAACTGGGGATAAACTCTATTTTGAATGCTGAAATTACAAAATTCGAGGGAAAATCGATGGAATATAAAATTAAGATCTCCGAACAGGAAGAAGAAACTCATACAATGGATAATGTGGATACATTTATTTTAGCAACTGGGGTGAAGAGTAATACAGATCTTTATGAAAAAGTAAAAGCTATGAATCCCTCTTATAAAATGTTTAATATTGGGGACAGTAAAGAGCCAAGAACGATGTTGGAAGCGATTCACGAGGGATTTGAAATAGCCTATAATCTAGATAAATAAATCTTAGTAAATCAAAAAATAAATAAATCCAATTTTTATTATATTTATAAATTTTAAATGATATTATTTAAGAGAAGTTCCTAAAAAAATAATTTCCTAATTTTACTGATTCAAGGTGCAAGATACAACTATTATAAAAAGCACTAAGGTTTTTGAAGAGAAAGTTTCTAATAATCTCGAGGGAATTAATACCCAATCCCGTAAATACATTAAGGATTTTATAACTCTCGTTAATAAAGAGATCGGAATCAATAAAATTTTATCAATCCTTCTATTTGGAAGTCAAAGAGCGCAAAGCGAAACTACTGCAGTTTCTGATTGCGATTTGCTTATTATATTTAAGAAT
>JAHQWY010000297.1 GCA_029856445.1 Promethearchaeia archaeon | reverse complement strand
AAAATGTAAAAATCCAATCTTTTAATGTATATTTGATAGTATAATAATATGAACGCTCTTTTGTACTTCCAAAAGCTCTTGATTCTAAAGCTTCCGCTACATTAAATGCTCTTCTAATTGAACATATAATTAATGGGATTAACAACGGAAAAAGGTTTTTGATTTGATTAACAAATCCCTTCTTTTGCATTTCATATCCTCTACTTTGCTGAGCATCAATTATATTTTGAGCCTCCGTAGCTATTGTTGGTACAAATCTAAACGCTAAAGAGAAGGAGAAAGCAAATTCATATGGAATTTTCATAGATATCAAAGAAAGAGCTAAATCGTTTGGATCTACTGTCAAAAAAAAGATTGAAAAAGCAGATACCATAATATAAATTCTTAAAATCATTGCTACAGCAAAAGATAACGATATAAATAATGTATTTAAAATAATTATAAACAGGGCTAAGAAAGATAATCCCCGAATGCTTTTAATCCACTGTTTTAAAATTCTCCCAATCATAACTAAAGGGATTAAACTCAAAAAAATAATGAGTAAAGGAATGATTTGATTGAATAATAAGGCATTTATTGTGTATGTTAGCGCAAGCACTAATTTTGCTCTAGGATCTAAATTATGTAGAAATGATTTCTTTTTCATGAATCTAAAAGCATTGAGAAATTCCAAAGACATATATATTACTCCTCCTGCGCACTAATTGTTTTATTCTTTAATAGATTAATTAAATACCTGATAATATCATTTTTAGATATATTTTTTCTAATCCCTTGTAATCCTATTTCTTGAAGAGCTAATGATAATTGTTGAGTCTGTGGTAAAATTAAAGATGATTTTTCAGTTAAAAAGTCATTATTTAGGACATTTTGGGTTGGTCCATCTGCGATAATTTCACCGTTTCCCATTAAAATTGTTCTAGGGATATACTCATAAGCAAACTCAACATTATGGGTGATAATTAGTATTGTTTTACCTTTTTCCTTCTCACTACTGATTAATTTAATGAAAGATTCAATTTCTTGAGCATCCTGACCTAGAGTTGGTTCATCGAACACTAAGATTTCTGGATCTCTACAAATTATTGAAGCAATAGCTAATTTTTTAGACTCTCCTCCAGACAAATTTAAAGGAGATCTATCCCGGTATTTATCAAGATTGAAGTTACTCAGGATTTCATTCGTTTTTGTTTGAAGCTCATCCTTATTTAAAAAAAGATTCTTTAAAGAAAATTTAATTTCCTCCTCAACAGTGTTAGCAAATAGCTGATGAAAAGGATTTTGAAAAATTAAACCTACAAATCGAGATAATTCTGCTATAGATTTAGAATTAATGTTTTCACTGTTGATGTAAACATCACCTGAACTTGGTCTAATCAAACCATTTAAAGTTCGTATGAGAGTTGTTTTCCCTGCTCCATTTTTACCCATTATTCCTAACATTTCTCCTTTCTGAATGTTTAAATTAATATTTTTCAAAGCTATAGTGCCATTTGGATAAATATAATTAAGATCTTTTATAGTAATTAAAGGGAATTCTTTTGATATAGCTAAGCACCTTTATCCTTATAGTAATTTTTTTATAGAATCTATTGCAGCTGGAATTGAAGCTGGTATTTTTCTAGGAAATAAATTTTCATTCTTCAATCTATTGAATATTGTATATATCACAGGTTTGTTTAACTTTAAATTTTGAAAGTTTGTTCCATTTATCACATCATCACGAGAATCATGTTCAATAACTTTACCATTACTTATCAATATTATTTGTTCTGCAAATGGAAGTACCAAATCTAATCGATGTTCGCTTATTATGATTGTAAGCTTTCTTTCAACTTGAATCTCCTTTATCAAACTAATGATTTTTTTTGCCATATATGGATCTAATAAAGCTGTAGGCTCATCTAATATTAGAACTTTGGGTTCTAAAACTAAGATTGAAGCAATAGCTACTCGTTGTTGTTCTCCCCCACTTAATTCGAAAGGAGCCTTATCTAGAATGTGTTCAATTTCGGTTAAAGAAGCACTTTCTTCTATCTTTTTAGCAATTTTATTCGAAGGAATACCTAAATTTTCTAATCCAAATGCTATTTCATGTTCTACATTCATAGCGATTAATTGATTTTCAGGATTTTGAAAAACTATGCCGACATCAGTAGATAATTCAGCAATAGGTGTACTGGATGTATCTTTTTCATTTACATATACTTTACCTTTATAAAAACCAGAATAAAATTGAGGGATTAAGCCATTCATACATCTTATTAAGGTTGTTTTTCCAGAACCAGTTTCACCACAAAGTAAAATAAAATTATCTTCTTCAATCTTTAAATTAATATTATTTAAAGCATATTCTTCATTTCCTTTATAACGGTAAAAAAAATCTTCAAATCTTATTAAATCCATATTTAACATGAATCTTTAATTCAGCTTCGAATAATAATAATGTTTAATAATATAAAATTTAGATTATAAAAATTCTTTTATTCTTTCAACAAGTTTAAGCAAAACTGTGTCTAAATCTGAATTAAAGGATAAAGATGCAGCCCCATCGTGTCCTCCGCCGCTCCCTTCAGAATATTCTGATATTTCTTCTAAAATTTTCCCTAGATGTAATCCTGTTTGCATACAAATAGTTTGTTTTGCTCTGCAATTAATTATATTCTTATTTTTTTCCTTTGAATAAACAATACTGATGTCAAATCCCATGTTTAATAACATAGATGCCACACGGGCTCCAAAACTACTAACATTACTAATTCCAATTAGATAATCTCCTTCACGAATTAACTCAACTCTCTGTAATCCTTTTATTTTAGCAATTCTTTCTGAAATATCATCCTCATTTTTTAACATTAATTGTAGTAGTTGAAAATTCACTTCTTCACCTAGTAAATTACTCACTTTTTTAATTGTCTGATTGTTTCCATATTTAAAAAAACCTGAATCAGTCAAAATGGCAGCAACTATGAGATTTTTATAGGAAACTGTTAAATTTTGATTGAAATATTCAATCAACTCGAGTATAATTTCAGAAGTTGAAGAAGCGTTATCATTTATCAAATTTAATGAATCTATATTTCCATTTCTTAATATATTTTTATTTAAATGGTGATGATCGATAAATATATAAGGTATTTCTAATTTAATGGCTTCACTACGATTAAATTGGATTTGACTTAGATCATTTGTATCATTAATAATACAAACATCGAATTCGGAAAAATTTACTTCATTTGTATGGGTAAAGATAAATTCAGGAAATTTTTCTGAAAACCTAAGCATAAAATTTTTTGTATGCTTTGATAATTCTGAGAAAAAGATTGATATAGGTTTGGCACAATATTTAGTTAAAAAGAATTTTAAAGTATAACAAGATACAAATCCATCAATATCAGCTAAATCATGAGTAGTAATAAGGATTTTTTTACTTGTTAAAAAGGTTAAAAAATCTTCATATTTAGAATTTAACATTACATTAGTTAGACGTTTTTATTTTTGAGATCAGCTTGAATAGAATTGCTCAATGTTGTAATTTGATTTTCTAATCTTGATTTTTTTTGGTCTAATGTTTTTAATCTCATTTCTAAAGTCACCTTTAAACTTTTTTTCTCATCCAGAAGCTTATTCTTTTCACTTTTTACCATTATTCCGCCAAGTGACTTAAAAACTGGAGTATCTGTTTCGACTTTTTCCAATTCTTCTATTGCAAATTCGGTTTCTCTTAGATGGGATTCTGTCTGATTTTTTTGGGAATTTATAATTTCATAGGTTTGTTGCAGGTTTGCCAGATTTTGGATTTTATTTCTTTGCTCCTCATCAAGATTATTTAAATTGATTGACATTTTTTTCCCTACTTTTTCTTATTTTATAATTTATCTTATAATTGTATTGTACTAATATTTCTATATTTTAAGAAATTTCTGCTATTTGTAAGGTACTATCAATAATTTTTCCAAGACTAATAATTTCATTCATACTAGCTCGAAATGCTGTAATATCGCTTGATTCGACCTTAAAGATTAACTTACAATCATTTTTTTTTTCTACTAATACTCTAGAGCGATTTGTTTGTAATTTCTTAATTTCAGGATAAAATGAGTTATAGGAAATGTCTCTTATCTGAGAATCAGTAAATTTTAATTCTATTACAGAATCAATCGTAAAAACATTATTTTTATTCATTATTCTTCTACTGTTTCTAATTCTCTTTCCTTACGTTTTGCAATCCTAAAGGATTCAGCACCTCTAGGAGTTTCTTTGTAGTAGGCACCACCTGTAAATCGAGCATCACATTTTCTGCAGTGCCAAATACCAGTCGATATTCGATGAATAGATCCTCTTGTTTCACATCTAGGGCATTTAGTATCCCCTTTCATTTTTTCTAAAATTAAACGAGTTCTTTTGCGTAAAGTACTTCCATAACGAGCACCGTATTTACCTGTTATTCCTGTTCGTTTTCCCATTTTATCTCATAAATAGTATTTTATAATTAATGTTACATTAAAACTTAGGATAAACTATAAATTTTTCTTTTTCACCAAAGCGAAACTAGATATAAAGGAAATTTATAAATAAACAATTATTTTACAATAAAATTAAATACAATTCCTTATTTTTATAGTCATTTATGTCAAATCAAGTATCTTTTATTGTGGATTTAAATGAAACTGATTATGA
>JAHQWY010000296.1 GCA_029856445.1 Promethearchaeia archaeon | reverse complement strand
TCTTTATGCGTGGGCTGAAGATATATATATGGAAGAAGGGGCATATCCAACAAGTAGAGCTATTATTCAGCATGCGAGTGATTCTATTCAGTTTACTATTGACTTAAGCTCGGAGTATGATCCTGCTGCACCCTTCCCTGGTAATACTTTAATCTCACCTGGCTTAATAGAAGTTAGTCCAGAGGGAGAAGTCTTATGGTCTTATTCGCCAGAAGGCAAAATAACATGGGATGCGGAACGATTGCCAAATGGAAATTATCTCTTCAGCATTTGTGATAGTATTTATGTAAACCCTTCAGCTCCATTAGTGAATTATTTAGTTGAAATGACACCTGATTATGAGGTTGTTTGGAATTATACTATAACAGGTCCAGCTGCACATAATCATGAAATTCATGACGTAGACAAACTAGATAATGGTAATTATTTAATTGCAAATATGAATAATGATAGTGTTATTGAAGTCAATTCTACGTACGATATTGTATGGGAATGGAAATGTATAGATCATCTTCCTTTACCAGATCCTATTCCTGATGATTGGGTACATTTAAATGATGTTGATCGATTACCAAATGGGAATACTTTAATGACTTTGCGGAATTATGATTGTGTAATCGAAGTCAATCCTGCAGGTGATATTGTTTGGCAATATGGTGAGTTAGAATTTGATGTATCTTCACAACCAGAGAATCATACAATTCTATGGGGACCTCATAACGCTGATAGATTATCAAATGGAAACACAATGATAGCAGACTCATTGAACCATCGTTGCATAGAGGTGGATTCATTAGGTACAATTGTTTGGGAAATAAACCAATCTCATGTCAATTTACTATGGCCAAGAGATTGTGATAAATTACCTAATGGGAATGTACTCATTTCTGATTCTTACAGATATCGAATAATAGAAGTAAATTCGACATATGATATTGTATGGCAATATAATATTACTGGATTGCCCTATGATGCAGATAGAATTGATATAACGCCTCCTACAATAAATGTGCACTCCCCACTTAATATTATTTACGACACAAATACAATTGAAGTAAATATCACCAGCCCAGACTTAGATACAGATACAATATGGTATAAATTCTGGAATGTATACTCAAGTAATTGGGTTGATTTAACATCCCAAGGGGGTGAGATTGGTTCCCAGATTTATGAAAATGGACCATATACTTGGGACCTTGAAGATGGAGAATACATTTTATATGTTTGGGCTAACGATACAGGCTATCCTATGCTCGGATCAGACCAGCACATTAATGTAAGAGAGGTACAAGTTAACTTTATAGTCGGAGAAGGAATTCTTATTGTTTCACCATATCAAAATCAGTTTTTCGGTAATGCTACATTTGATTTTGAAATTCTTATCAACCTTGAAGGCACTTTAAATACTAGTTGGTATACATTAGGCGTCGGACAAAAGAATGTAACGTTTACAGGCTTAACTGGAGTGATTGAACAAGAAGAATGGGATAAATTTGGCAATGGAACCGTATTAATTTCCTTTTTCGTCAATGATTCAGTAGGAGAACAATTTACTAATTTCCTATATGTTCAAAAGGACACTATACCACCAATAACAAATATCTCTTTTATTCCTCATAGCGGTATTAATAATGTAAACAAATCAACGAATTTTGAGTTGATTTCAAGTGATACTTTCGGTTCAGGTGTAGATATTATAAAATTTAGTATCGATAATACTACATGGATTGATTATACAGGTTCATTTAATTTGGCAAACTATTCTACGGGATATCACACCATATATTATTACGGTATAGATAATGTAAACAACATTGAATCAACAAAATCCATAACAGTAAATCTTGTTGAAGAAAAAGGTGATGATGCAGAACCTATTATTGTTTTTACTCTAGTAATTATTATTTCTTCTGTGGCAATAGTAAGTGGAGTAGGTTTTTACTACTTAAGAAAAAAAATGTTTGCTCCAGACGAAAATTGAACCAAAATCGAATGGTTTAATATGTTTCATTCTTTTTCCTTTTATTCTTATCATTTTTTCAAATTGTCTTGAGAGATCATTGATACATTCTCAGTAGAAGTATCATTTAGCATTTTTTCTGTTAAAATACGATTCTTCTTTAAGATATAGAAAAAAACACCCCAAATTAATAGCAAATAATATGTACGAGGTAATAACATGAAAATTATTGAAATTAATCCAATTATTAAAGTCCAAGTAGTCCCTTTTGAATTATTTTTTGATAATCTATAACTAAAATGAAAACATACCCATAGAACTACAAGTGGCACATAGAATGTAAAATAATATTTATAAAGACCTCTCGGAAAGAAAAGATAGCTTAAAAATGTGCTGTACATGATTATATCAAGAAATTTTACCCAATTCAAGATACCTTTATTGTGCCATGTATAAAGTATTTTCATAATTACAATTTCTAAAGAAATTATTCCTACATAAGTAAAATTAAGAAATCCAAAAATCCAAAATAGGAAAGTAGGAGCTTTTAAACTGTACAAAAAATCATACCAAAATATGGGATAATGATAATGTGGATAGGGAAAGTGAAATGTTGGAACTAAAGTCGGATGTTCTACTCCAGGTGCGATCATGGTGAATAAATAGTTACCAGGGGCAATCAAAAACCAGGGTAAAGACCCTAAAAATAAAATTATACCTAAGATCGCTGAATAGAAAAAGAATTTTTTTTTGTAATTATTTAAAAATGGATATTTTTTATCAATAGCAGATTTCAAGGTTATAAACATAATAATTGGTGGAGCTAGAAAGATCATAATTTGTTTGAAGAGAATAGATACAGCAAAAGATACTATTGAATACCCAAATCGACTAGTTGATATAAAATAAAGAGTTAAAACAAAAAAAAAAGTTATTAAAGAGGAATTTAAAGCTAGACCGCCACTATAGAAAAGATATAATGGATTTATAGCAGTGGCAATAAAGCCCCATTCTGCTACTTTTTGATTAAAACTATTGTTTAAAAATTTATAAATTAGTATCGGTAATAAAACATTTGTTATAAGTAATGGAAGAAACATTAATTGAATACTTATGAATGAAGGGAGAATCAAAATATAATAGAAAAAAGGCGGATATATGAAATTTAGGAATAAATCCTCATTCTCAACAAACCAATAATGATACCATTCTGCCTCTGTAAGTTCAATATGAAATAACTTCAAATAGGGGAGCCAATTTTCATATAAAGTCTGCTTCGCAAACGTTTGATACCATATTTTATAATCTGAATACGGTTCTATCGTTTGTGTTAAAAATTTAAACCAAAATCCGTCATCTGGTTTCTGAGATATCCAATTGGAAAGTTGGACAATTAAAAAAATAGTAATCTGAATGCAAATTGAAATTGACAAAACAAAAATTAGTTTTTTATTCGATTTTAAATCTCTCCACTTTAATTCCATGATTATACTGTTGTCTTTTTTAAAATTTCAATTTTAAATATATTTATTTTATGACTATAAAAATTCCAAACTATTAATTAATTTAATTAATCCAATCTATGATGATATGACTCCTTGCTAATCTACATAAAAAGAACTCGGGTGACATTTATTATACATATAATAGAATAGAATAGGATAATATATTGTAAATAATGAATAGTAAACCTGGAAAATGTTAACACTAAAATAAAAATTGAAGACGTTCAGATAACTTAAACCAATAGTAATATAATATATCATCTTTAATTTTGATTTATCTTCTTGAGATTTAGTTTTCATGATAATAAACATTATTAAAGGAAGAAAGAAAAGAATAGAATGATTCCAAACATCGATATAACTAATCAAAGAAATTAGAATTGAAAGTGCTAAATAATATATTAAATCATTTTTTTTAGTTAAAAAATGATAATAAAGGATTGAAAACAATGTTCCACAAATTATTAAAAATAATATAGTGGGATGAATATTAAAAATTCTTGCGAGAAAGGTAGTCAGACTATCTGATAAATAATTAAATTCTATGTAAATATGATGAAAATTGTTTTGAAAAAATCCATAAAGTAAAGTTGGAAATGCAATAAAAATGATAATATTTATAATGAGCATTATGATAGTTGGTACGATTCTGAGAAACGAAGACGTTCTAATTACAATTTTTTCATTATCAATTATAGCGTCAATTAGGAAAGGTAATACAATTATAATTGTTGGTTTTAGCAAAATTGCGACAGCTATAAAAATGCCACCAATCAAATTATTACGAAATTCATTTTCTTCTTTTTTAAAATAATAGTACCCTAGTAAAATTGTCAGCATAACAGAAATTGAAGTTTGAATTTGAAGGTATAAAATAATGTTGTAAGGTACTATTACGATTAATCCAATAGCCCAAAATAACCAAAGGAATTCCTTATCATCATGATTGAAATATTCTTTAGCGATTTTGAGAACTAATAAAAAAACAAGTACTGTTTGGAAGTAAATTAGAAATAATCCAACTATATAAGCAGTATCATATGGAAATATTCCATACATAAAGTGAAGTATAGGTGAAATAGGAAAATAGCGATATGGCATAAAAAATCCTGGATTATAATATAAGGATTCAATATCTTTAAAAAACAGTTGAGATGAAAAATAATACGCTTGAAAGTCATTAGGCATAAAAAGATAAGGCATATCTCCACTATATTTCAAACATAA
>JAHQWY010000295.1 GCA_029856445.1 Promethearchaeia archaeon | reverse complement strand
CGTCTGAACCATTTTTAACTGTTATTGCATTAAAATGAAAAGCCTTCATAAAACTTTAAATACCAACTAATGATAATTATAATTTAGAGTGCGATTATGGGACATTTAATCGAGAAGAAGAATATTATCATAAGCATTTTGTTTTTATCAATTTTCTCTTTAATTCTATTTCATTATATCAATAGTTCATGTGGTATGGTTAGTACTAAATCTTTATTAATCCCACTGAATTACCAAATTCTTGAAAGTTCTGATAAACAGGGTGAGATAAATAATATAAGCTCAATAGATATAGATTTAGAGTCATCAAAATGGAGTATCACAGATATTGAAATGAATTTTACAAACATAGAATATTTTGAACCAGATATATATACAATTGAAGATATACCTATTAAGGATGACCTGTTCTTAGATAAACATAACGTAAAAGGACTTGGTGTTCAATTTAATCTAAATGACACAACTACAATTTCTGGTGTTTATCTTTATATAAAAGCACTAGTACCCCATACATTGGATGAAATAAATGTTCAAATAAGAGGGTATAATTCATCTATCAATGCACCAAACATAACAACCTATGGAGAGATAGAGTTAAATTATACTATAGCTGATGGTTGGAATTATCAGAACTTTGCATCACCTATAAGTCTCTCTAAGGGTAATTATTTTCTAGTAATGGAAGGTTATGTACATGCCGCAGGAGAATATCATTGGTATTATAATGATCTCAATCCAACTAATCCAGATTTATATATATCAAAAAATAATGGATATGGATGGGGTAATAGTACTCAAGGATCACCATTTTTATATAAATTAGTTCAAGAGATTAATAGAAAAAATGTTTATCCCGAAGAAGTCAATATGACTGCAATAATAAATGGAAATTATCATAAAATATTAAATGGTTCCCAGAACGGTTCAGGTTACCTTATACTATCAGGTATCGAGTTTTCTACTCCTAATGAAATTTTGCATATTTTAATTAAAAATAATAGATTTCTCTTTAACTTAAGCTATTATCTAAAATTGAAAAATCAATTCCTTTCTGATGCATTTGTAAATATTACAGAAAATGAAGATAACTTCTGGAAAATCGTTCCTGATCTTAATAGATGTAATTATAATTATAGTGTCAGAATCGAATTACCAAATCATTGGTATAACGTTAGTGTATTCAAGGATGACATAAATATCACTGCATCTGAAAGTATCGTTATTAACGGAAATTTATTATTTATATTGAACGATACAATTCATGATGATGTTAACTGGGAAATTACTGCAAACTCACCAAAGATTGATTTTAATATAGATCTTAGCAGGGGGACTGAATTTCAATTAGGTAAAGAATTAGTTTTATCAGCGATCGCTCCAACTAGAGAAGGAAATTTCACCTTTATTTTATATAATGAATTAGGGGCCGAACTGGATAAGAAAATAATACCTGTTACCTCAGATGAAACTCTATATTCTTTCAATATCTCATCAACCGCCTCTCTTGGCAACTGGACAGCTTATATTTATTGGAATAACGATAATGATGCTAGCGTTAAATCTCAAATATTTACAATAGTTCCCGCTCCACATTCTTCAGATACTCCTCCAGATATAATTCCTATTTTGATTTTAGCAATTGTAATAGGCGGAGCATCAGTAGGTGGGAGTTTTACTGTGTATCAAGCCGTTAAAAGGCAAAAGAGAAAAGGTGAGATCAAACTTAAGAAATTATCTAATAAATTTAAAGATATCCTCAGTTTAAATTATCTGATGATCTCGGATAACAAATCGGGAGTTAATGTATATGAGCAAGTCTTTGCTAGAAAAACTATAGATCCTAGCTTGATCTCAGGATTTCTAGATGCTATACGAAACTTTGGGGTTGAGTTAACCGGCTCTTACAGAAAATCTGAGACTTTAACGTTAGATTATGAAGACTCAGTAATTTTAATGCATGAAGCTGAATATTTTAGGTTAATAATTGTTATGTCAGAAAAACCTTCCGATGAATTGATAAATTCTATCACCAATTTGGCAAGAGATATTGAGGATAGATATGGAAATATGCTACGAGAGTTTAAAGGAGGAAAAGTCACTCAATTTGCAGGAATAAGCGAGTTAATTGAACTACATCTAAACGTTTCATTTACCTTAGCATTAAAGATTGTTTTTGATAAGAAAGTTAAACTTAATCCTACAGAAAAATTGGTTGTACAAAAAGCTAGTGAAATTATGAAACAAACCAATTTGGATTATTTTTATTCAACCTTTCTAATGACTGATCAACAATTTGATCCCGAAATGACCAAGACAATATTCGATTTGATTAACAAAAAAGTTTTTCAACCAATTAGTTTAAATTTAGAAGAATAATGAATAATATTAGAGTAAAAAATACCAATTAATAAAATTAATAATAATAATTATATCGCGTAATTTTAATATAAGAAGTATTAAAATAGGATTTTATAAAATGAAAGAAATAATTTGGATTTATATTATTGATAGCTCTGGAGCGACTATTTTTGGTTATGATAATTACGTTAAAGGGAATTCTGAAGTTAATCACACTTTATTATCCCATTTTATTTATGCTTTACAATCGGTAGCTAAAAATATGGGAGAGGATGAAACTAAGGAAGTTGAGATAAACAAAAATAAGTTCTTCTTAATTAAAGAAAAACTAACGAGCTATCTTTTCATCATCAAAACTAAACTAAACGCAAAACCTGAAGTTATAAGCCCAATTTTAACCAAAATTAAAGAGAAATTTGTTGAAAAATTTACAGGGCATTTCACCTTACCTGTTCAAGATAAGATAGAACTTTTACGATCCTTTAAAGAAGACGTTAAAAGAATAATTGAGGGCAAAAATAACCTGTCAAGCTTAATAGAATCACTCTCAAAAATAAATTGAATTTGATTTTTGATAATAAATCAATTCTCCTCTTAATACTTTTGAATATATCTATCTAATGCCAACTAAAAACATAAAGAGTACAAAAAACAATATCACAAATATAAGAGGAAAGATGAAAAACCAAGGCTGAAATAGGTTAAAAGGCCATTTATTTTCTTTTGAATTCGATTTTTGATCAATAATTTGTTCTAAATTTGCTACTTTTTGTTCTAATTCTCTGATTTTTATATCTTTTTCATTCATAACATCAGAGTTAGAACTACTAACATTTTGCCCACAATAAGGACAAATGCGATAATTTTGTTCTAATTCTGAACCACAATTTTGGCAATACAAATTTATCACTTCGATATTCTACGAATATTTTTTTTTTTATTTGTCTAATTTTATTAGCAATAACTACATGAGTATTCTTTCTAAAAAATTTTAGTAAATTTATAAATTAGTAGATAATCATAAAAAAAACTAAAAATATAAATCTAACTTTTTAACAACAATCAGGCAATTTATATCCATTATAATCTCTGTGTTTTTCCCAATATACCTTAAAAATAACTTTAAAATAAAACTGAATTTCAATTCAATTTTCTCCCATGAAATAATTGAACTTATTTACCAACTTTCTTGTTAAATAATACTCAAATTTATTAATGTGTATTACCATTATTTTCCTGCGTTAACGTATAATAATCTTTTTGTTAATATACGATTTGGGGTTGATTTAATGGATAGGACTATTCAAAAAAGAGCAATCTTAACTATTTCATGTTCAATCCTAATTCTTTTTTGTTTTATCAATCTTAGTTCTTTCTCAACTGCACAATCTTATTCTAAAGAAGTGATATCCTCCACAAACCTCCCAATGCAGGAATTCACTTCTTTAAAAGGAGAATTTAATGATACGACTTCTATTGAGCTGACTCTTCCGGATAATACTTGGAATATAACTGATATAAGCCTTAATTTTACAAATATTCATCAAAATAATTATAGTCAAGTCGTAACAGGTGGCGGTGCTGTTTATGGATTAATACAAAAAGTTGGGGGGATATATGGTTTAGCTAATGAGATTCAATTAGAACATTCTATAAACCTTAGCAATGTTGAATTATATTGCTATCAATCAGAGTATAATACAGATCAAATATATGTTCAAATCCATGGATATGATCCCTATACTCAACTTCCTAATTCTACTGTTTATGGAACTCCTGTATTATTAAATGTATCAACCACTCCGAATTGGTATGTTCAAAAATTTGCCGAACCTATAATTCTACCTGCAGGACGTTATTATCTTGTTATAAACGCTTCTCAGCTTGAAGAAGAAGATGTTTATTATTATTGGAAATATGGTGATCTTTCACCTTTGCAATCTGCTTATTTTACCACTAATTGGAGTATTACTCCCATTCATTGTAATTTATGCTATAAATTGAATCAAGAAAAAAAATTTTATACTCCAAATGAAATAAATATGCAAATTAATATCACAGGGATTCTGTATAATGTTCTAGACGACCAGCCAGTTTATTCAGGATATCTTGAAGTTAATAACCTTAATATAGAAGCTGAAGATAATTTTTACTCTTTATATATTTCTACTAACATCTCATCTGAGATTTATTTTGATTATTTTTATGAAATCTCAGTAGATCGTTATTTCTCTTCAAATGGGACATGTCACATTATAGAAAATTCTTACAATATATGGAATTTCACGCCTAATATTTCTCGTCATGGCTATAATCAGACAATTAGATTTAAATGTTCAAGCAACTGGAA
>JAHQWY010000038.1 GCA_029856445.1 Promethearchaeia archaeon | reverse complement strand
AATTTTGATAAATTAGATTCTTTCCTTACACGCCTTCAACAAAGAAAAGATGATTTCATGAAAATCCTAAGAAGAAAAAATATATCTCAGAAATTACGAATGTTGGAAATTTAAAGTATTTTATACTGGAGTTTTTTCAGAGTTATGTTGGAAAAAGTTGTTTAAAGATAAATTAAAAATCCGATCTATTTATTTGATGACATTTTTTTTCTTTAAATCCTCAATCTCTTCGCTATTATACCCAAACTGTTCCAAGACAGATACTGAATCCTCCCCTAAAGTTGGGGCACCTTTTCCAGGCTTTACTGGAGTCTTCGTGAATTTGATAGGGTGACCTATCATTTGGTAGGGACCGAGTTTGCTGTTTTCAAGATCCCAGATCATGTTTAATGCCTTGACTTGGGGATCGTAGAAAAGGTGCGCACTGTAATTTACTGGTCCACAAGGCACTCCAACTTTTTCCAGAGCTTCGATCCATTCTTCGGTTGTTCTTTCTCGAAAACGTTTTTCGAACGTTTCTTTCATTGCCAATTGATTGTCATATATAACATCATCATCAATTTGGCTGAATGGTACCCCCGCCCCTTTTTCGTATAAACCTATAACTTTACACATATCCTCTCTCTGTCGAGTGGTGAGTGCGGCAATACTCATAAATCCGTTTGTGGTTTCATAAACCCGATAATATGGGGAAGAATATCTATCTGCAGGTCTATGATTACAATCAGGGACTTCAAGTATCCGGGTTGATTTAGGCATTTCATACCGAAGATTTAAATATGCTAATTCGTCAATAATCTCAGTATGAGTCTTTCCCTGTCGAAAAGCATTGCTTAAAAGGTCTAATTCCTCTTGATGCTTTTCTTTATCCAAGCTTTCGATCTTTGCGAAGCCCGCAGCTCTTAAAGCCAATCCTGTACAAAAGAGAGATGTTTCTATTTTTTGACCTTCTCCGGTCCTCGTTCTGGCAAATAGAGCCGATACTGCACTGAGAGCATTAAGCATAGCTGTACCAATATCTATAAATGGGCTTCCTCCAGGTCCACGTGGTCTACCATCTTCATCAGAGTAGGCAGCCATCATGCCGGAAGCGGCATGTGCAATAATATCAAAGCCTTTACGCGTTTTATACGGTCCAATTTCTCCAAATGCGGTGCTTGAAATGAATATTATACCCTTATTGATAGCTGATAAGGTATCATAATCTATCCCCAGTCTTTTAGCGACTCCTGGTGTATAATTTTGAATTACAATATCGGCTTTTTCAACCATACGGTATATAATTTTCTTTGCTTCTTCCTTCCTAACGTCAAGGCAAAGACTTTTTTTACCTCTGTTCACTGATAGAGCCATTCTTGTATTACCTTTATATCGTTTCCATCTCCCCCATCGTCTTTCCTCAGAACCATCGGGGGGTTCGATTTTTATAACTTCTGCACCTAAATCTGCTAATAAGAATCCGCAGTATGGCCCTGCGATGTATTCCGAAAAATCTAATACTACTATACCATCTAAAATCCCTGACATAAATACAATTCCCGTTTAAATTTTTACATTAATATATTGGTTTTATAAATTTAATGATATATATTAAGTTTTATAAATAGAAATTATATATCTATTTGGATATTAGATTATGTTAAGTTTCTATTTTCCATTATTCATAAATAGGTTGTAATCCCGTTTGAAAATGTCTTAATCGCAATTTAGCTCCACGAGAAATCTTAACTTTAGGAATTTTGTCTCTATTATTAAAAAGTTCAGTTATAGCTGCAACAGCATAATCAATATGGGATGTACCATAGACATTTCTAGGTAGTGCAAATCTTACTAAATTTAGAACTCCTTTCTTTTGTTCAGGAGTTTTCTTGTCCCATTCAAAAGCAAAAGGTCCTAATTCAGCTGCTCTAATACCATAATGTCTGATTAATTCAATAGTAAATCCTACACCCCTAAAATCATCTAAAGACGAGTCCATTCCCTCAAAAAATTTGTCTATGTTAATATAGACTGCATGACCTCCTGCAGGGAGAATAACTGGAACATTGTTTTTAGCTAGTTTTCTAGCGAAATTTCTAACTTGAAATTTTCTTTCATTCAAATATGTTTCTTGAACAACTTCATATAAACCCGTAGTGAGTGCCATAATATCTCTACCACTGAGTCCCCCATAACTGTCGTTCCCGAACGTGAGAATTTGTTTCTCTTTCAATTTGATGCCAATATCTTCTTCTACTGAAAATTTCCTATGGAATGTACCGTTGTCTTTAAAAAAGAATCCTCCTCCTATATTTGCCAAACCATCTTTTTTGAAACTGATTGTAAAACCATCTACGTAGGAAAACATTTCTTTAACGATATTTGGAATTGAAATGTCTTGATATCCTTCTTCAAATTCTTTTATAAAATTGGCATTTTCGGCAAACCTACATGCGTCAAAGAAGAGCGGAATATCATATTTTTTAGCGATTTTACGAACTTCCTTGATGTTCTTCATCTCAACGGGCTGACCTGCGGCTGTATTGTTGGTAATTGTTATATATATCAATGGAATGGCATCCATCCCTTTGTCTTGAATTAATTCCTCCAGCCTTTTAATATCCATGTTTCCTTTAAAGGGGTTTCTATTATCCATCTGATCCCAAGGAAATTCATCTAATAAGTTCGAAGAAAATAAATTTATAGGATTTAGTCCATTAGCCAAAATATTGGCTTCTGTTGTATCAAAATGACCATTATTTGGGATAAAAAATTCTTTAGAATTGTAATTTTTTCTTAAAATTGGAGCAATAGTAGAAAAAAGTAAGTGTTCTGCACATCGTCCCTGAGGAACTATAAAAGCATTTGGGCGAATAAGTTGATGAATACCACCATTAACGAAACCTCCTTCAAACGATGTAAGATAAAGCTCATCCATTAATTTTTTTACATTCGTTTCTCCAGTTAGTATCAGGTTTATTGCTCTTTTAGGATTGTCTCCGCGTTCAAAAGTATCTCTAATTGCATCAAGAAGTACATAATATCCCTTATTACGTCCATAAGACTCATCTCCATGAAAAAGCGAAGCCCATTGTAAATCTGTCATAGTACCTGAGCCAGAATCTGATAAAAAATCAACAAACAATAAATCTGCAGGAAATGAAAATACATTATATTCGGTTTTTTTTAGGGCATATTCCCGTTGCTCTTTTGTAACTTGTTTAATCGTACGGACGATGAGAGGCTTATTAGCAGGTATAGGAATACCTAATTCATTTTGCGATTTCAATTAATATCTACCAAAAATGAGTTTTTCATAATAAACAGTGTTTAAAACTAGTTTTACAAGATTTAATAATTTTTAGCAACATATTTTTGTACATGTTAAAAGCTTATTCTATTTAGTCTTTAAAAAAACTATTATTTATAAATACTTTAGAATAATATATGACCACAGAAGAAGTTGGAGACCCATATGAAAAAATATTACAGAACATGCGTGAATATCCTAGTGATATTCCAATGAAGGATGGTAAAATCTCAGAAGCATTTAGAGAATTTATTACATTATTATTCACTCCTGAAGAAGCTGAAATCGCTCAATACTTGACAATAAGACCTCAATCAGTTGGAACAATTTCAAAAAAACTGGGTAGAGATCAAGAAGAAACTAGGAAAATCTTAGAAAAGATGACTGAGGATGGAGTGATTCAAGATATTGGAGGTTTTTCTTACTTTATAGCTATGCCCCATTTATTAAATATGGGATTTAAATATTCTAAAACTTTTGAAAGAATGGGGAAAAAAGGAGCCGAGTTATATCAGCAATTCTTTATCGAAGAAAAATTTTATAAAAGATATGAATCTTCGGACGATGGAACTCCTCTAACTAGAATAGTACCAATAAATAAATCTATTGACCACCAATCTATGATCTCAAATGTTGAAGAAATACATGGAATCATTGAAAATTGTATGGGACCAATTGTAATAACTGATTGTCCTTGTCGAAACCGGACAGAGATATTAAAAATACGGGAATGCAAAGAGAAATATCCAATCCATGAATCATGTTTTCAAGTGGGATTATTTGGTAAATATTTTTTAAGAAGAGGAGAGGGAAGAGAATTATCTCGTAAAGAAGCACATAAAATAGTAGATAATTTAGCACAATTAGGATTAGTTTTTACTACAGAAAATATTGAAAGTAAAATGCATCAGGTAATTTGTTGTTGTTGTGAATGTTGTTGTGCGATGTTAAGAGGAATGACTCGTTTTGAGGATAAAAATGAAAATTGCATTGCAAAATCAAATTATATTTCAAAGGTAAATCAGGATCTTTGTAAGGGATGCGGATTCTGCGTAGAAAGATGTCTATTCCAAGCAATTACGTTAGAGAATGATAAATCTAAAGTTGATGATAAAAAATGTTATGGCTGTGGCGTTTGTGCGGTGACTTGTCCAACGAAAGCAATAAAACTTCATCGTATTTATCGTTCACCTCTGTATAAGAATCCTTTAGAGTTAATGCAAAAGATATATCAAGAAAACAGAATGAAAAAGGAAAAAAAATAGGTTTTTACTAATATACTACTATCCTTGAACTATTTTAAAGCTGGTTCTACGAGTCCTAAATCGATCATTGTTTTCCCAGTTTCATATAACGTATCCTCAATAGCATGAGTCTTGAGACCAAGTTCTTCGCGTGCTTGATCACATCGTGCTATGGGTGCTTGATAAACTGCTCCATATTTCTCGATGATCTGGTGGATTTCTTCTGGTGGTCCACCTACATCGATCTTGGGAAATAACTTTTTTAGGTGAGCTTGCAGCTGTAATACGTCAATTTCACCTGATTCGTCCGTTGCACTTAATTGATAACGCCATCCGTTCTTACAAACATTGCTTTCAATCATTAGTGCTTGTGCTTCACCAACATCTCGAACATCAATTATGTTCCATAACGCCTTCCATTGTCGTTCGCATGTTTCTCCCGCCAGCATACGACCAAGCCACCATTGCCATGAACCTTCCCTCTCATGCAATCGGGAAAGGAGTGGGCCCAATACAGTAAGTGGGCACGCTGAAATAGCATCAAATTGGTTAGATTTTTCAGCAAATTCATATACTATATGCTCACAGTCCACTTTAGCCATCGAATATGCCATATCACCATCTTGATCTATTCTATCTACATTCCAATTTGGATCATTCTCACGGTTGTCAGAAGCCCAGTCTTTTTCAGTAAAGATATAACCAGACTTCATTGGGTGATGGATAGCAGAAAATGAGCTTGTATAAATGAATCTTTTAACTGTACCTACTTTTTTGGCAGACTTGAGGACGCTTTTAGTTCCATTTATAGCCCCATCATAAACCTGTCGAGGATTATTCGCACCACCATAACCCATAGGTGTAGCTGCATGGAATACAGCACTACAACCTTTAAATGGTGTGTCATAACTGTCAGCTTCAAGTAAGTTAGCAGAAAAAAGCTCCACATGACCTGAATAATTGCTTTTATTGAGATCTAGTAAATGATTTGTCTTGTCAGGATTGTTCAGATCTCTAACACATGCGTGTACCGTAAATCCGTGCTTTATTAAAGCAACTACAACATGAGATCCGACGTAACCTGAAGCTCCTGTAACTGCTACTGGACCATCTAATGGTTTTATAGCAGGAATTATTCCAACCTCATTTTTTCAATTAAAATTTATATTAATTTTATATCAAGAAATTCTTTTCTGATTAAAAATATATCACTTTTTTATGAGATTCCATTAAATCTGGTTTTTAAGAAATTATAGATTAATAATCTCTAAGTTAGAACGCTTCAATAGAAGAACATTTAAAAAAATTGGTAAGTAAAAAAAATGGAAAAAAATAAAATTAAATATAGTCTTACAGAATTTAATAGTGGATTATAAAGAAAAATGCAAGTGAGTAATATTAAAAAAGAATTATTAGCTCCCTGTGGGTTATATTGTGGAGTTTGTGCTATTTATATTGCAGATAGAGATAATAATCAGAAATTTAAAGAACGTCTTGTAAATGTTTATAAACCACTTTCAAAAACAGTTGATGATATTAAATGTAAAGGATGTCTTTCAGATAAGAAAGAAGACCTTTTTGGGTATTGTCAGTTATGCACTATTAGAGATTGTATTCAAACAAAAAAAATTAATGGATGCTATGAATGTAACGATTTTCCTTGTAAATATATCGAAAACTTCCCAGTTCCTGGAGGAAAAAAGGTAATTCTGAAAGCAATTTATAGCTGGAAAGAAATTGGAACAGAAAAATGGGTTAAAGAGGAAGAAGAAAGATACCACTGTCCTGAATGCAATAATCCCATGTTCCGAGAATTTAAAACAAAAAGATGCAATAAATGCGGGTTTTCTGTTGATGTGGATTAAATTACTATTATTCCTGAATTAATTAAATTTAACTTAATGAGTAGATTTTCTCGTAGGTATTCTTAACTGTACATTAATTATTTCTCTCATGAGTTTTTCGATAAGATTTCTTTTTAAATTCTCATCTTTACTCCATAAGTTATTAATTTCAGTAGGATCGTTATTATAATCAAAAATATCCCCTTTTTCGTAGCCATCATAGATTGTTAAGCGATGTCTTTCTGTTACAAGTGTTCGAAGTCTAAATGACTCATCTCTACTAACATGAGTAAGTTCTTCATCATGTTCAATTAAAAGTTGTTCTCTAATCTTGCTTGTTGGATTTTCTAGAATTCGTGTTATGTCGTACCCTTGACAGATTTCTGGGTGTTTTTCCTTCTCTATACCTAATAAATTTAATATTGTCTTTGGCAAATCAACAGTACTTACTAGAGAATTTGAAACTGATGTTTTAGTTAAACCAGGTATTTTCCATAGTAATGGTGGATTTATTACACTACGATAATGAGCTGGTCCTTTCACAACAAGGCCATGATCGCCACAAAAATCACCGTGGTCACTGGTGAAAATCACCATTGTGTTCTCTGCTAAACCCGATTCTTCTAGGAAATTAAGAATCTTACCAACACCATCATCAATCATGGTAATTGAACCATAAGTAAGTGCAATATATTTTTTTGCTACCTCCTCACTTACTAAACTAGGTAAAACAGGTTCAAAACCTATTTTAATATATTTTCCTAAAAATTTATGTTCAAGTAATTTCTGTCCATCATTAAAATTTGAGGGCAAATTGATATCCTCTGGTTTGTACATATCTTTATATTTTCCAGGTGGACAAACAGGTTGGTGTGGATCGGGAAACGAACAATGGAGAAAAAAGGGTTTATTCTCATAGGCTCCATTCGCGATTCTCTCAAGATATTCTATTGTTTTGTTTGTTATATAGGTTGTTGGATATAATTCTTCTGGTAACTTTGTTTCATGGTAGAAATTGCTGATTCGATTAGCATCCTTCCGATAATCCACCATATCATATCCTTGTTCTTTCAACCATTCAGAATAATGACCAGCCATTAAATCTCCATGTCCAGCAGCTAAATGTACTTCTTGGAATCCATAATATGGCGTAGGAAACGGTAATTTAATATTTCCTAGCAACCAATCAAAAATTGATTCAAGCGATTTATCAATCTCTCTATATTGATTAAAAGTTGGGGCAAAATGTTGGAAATGGAGTTTTCCGACACTACAAGTATGATAACCAAGGTTGTTTAATATTTCGGTAATAGTTGGGAGTTTAGAATTTAAATTAATACCATTTGATCGAGTTTTATGTTCACTTGGATATGCTCCTGTGAAAAAACTTGCTCTGTTTGGCATACAAATAGGATTTGCGCAGAAATAGTTAGTAAATCTAACTCCTCCTTCATTGACAATTTTATCGATATTAGGTGTTTTAAGTAAAGGATTACCCATGCAAGATAAATGACTTGATCGCTGTTGGTCAGTGATGATAAATATTACATTCATCTTTTCACTCAAATCTATGAACACCTCATTTTTTCAGTGGTATACCATCAGAGCAAGACACACCAACTTGACAGAGTCCACAAGAATAGATTGGGATATGATAATGCTCCTGGATATACGGCACAGTATTCTGCACTTTTATAGAACATTTTTGTTTATCGTGACCGCTTTCTAGAGTAATCGCATCAACGGGACATCTTTTGATACATTGACCACATTTAATACAATATTCGTAAGGGTCAGATGGTCGATTGTTTCCCTCCGAGGGCATTTTAAAATTAATAACGAAGCTCCCACATCGCATTGCTTTTCCTCTTGCGTTTATGAATCCGTCGGATAGACCAAAGGAACCTAATCCCGCAGCAAAACACATATGTCGGTGAGACCATGTTGAAGCCCATACTCCTTGATAGGCTTCCAGATGCTTCCTGTGAATCTTGAATAACTTTTGTTCTGTCATTGGAGCTACTCCATCTACTCCAAATTCTTTTTTGATTTCACTCAGTAAATATTTCTGAAGTTTTTGATTTGAACGTTCTCCGTAAAGTCTTGTATGGCTCCACCTCTCTCCAGGCCATTTAGTACTATATTCATAATTCTCCTTTTTAGTGATTTTGTTTGTAGGAAGTATATAAGCTATTACTGTGAGATTCTCAGGAGAATCTATTTCTACTGAAAAATGTTTAGAATAAGCTTCCGCAGGTGTAAGATGGAAGGGGCCTACAACTTTCTTATAGTGTTCAAAAATTGGGTCATCAGCCGAACAAAATCCAACTATGACATCAGGTTCAAAAATGAGGATCCCATCCACACCCGTCATTTTATTGCTTTTGTCTTCTCTTAAAAAGGAATTTATTTTATCTATAAACCATTCTTTATTTAGCATGTTCTTTCAATCTACTTTTTAACTTTATTATAACCGCTGATCGGTTATTATAAATAATACATTCATTTTTTCACTAATATTTTAACACCACTATGACATTTATGATGGGTTGAATGCTATGTATTCGTGGTTTATACCTTTTCGAGTTGTGTTTTTCGAATTTTGTTCTTATAATCACTAGTATAAAATTTTTGATGCTCGATAGGCATCGATTCAAACACTTCTTTTGCTTTGTCTGGAGGATACACTTCAAGAGAGCCGTCTTCTCTTTGAATAACGCATCCTGAATTGACTAGAGTCTTGTATCTTAGGGCAGTTTCTTTTACATCTCCAGCACAAATGTAATTGCAGTTTCCGCAGGTCAACTGCGTGTTGTATTTTCCATTAAAGGAAGCAGGTTGATATCCCATCGAACTATCTTTGTAAGGTTTTCGTTTCCTCTGGCTTGTCATGGCAATCTGACACACACGCATAAGTTCTATTTGGTTTTCAGGGTATTCATATCGTCCCGGTGACCAAGTAGAGAATTTACCTGATCTATGCAATCCATTAGCTCCACCACAAGTAACAGCACATCGCATGATAGGTCCCCTTTTAGAGTAAATAAATGTTTCACCCCCGATTGTCACGGTTGTTTCTTCATCTTCGCTGAACATTCCAAAAGCACACACTTTAGTACAAATCATACACTTATCACAAAAACCTTCTGATTCAGGTATCCTGTCCGTTGGTTTGAGTTTTGCATCCGTAATTATACCTCCAAGAATAATAGCTGTTCCATATTCTTTCGTGCCGACATTTCCAGAATATCCAAATGATGCAATTCCAGATCGAACAGCCAGATACCTCAGTGAAAGTTCGGGGGGTAAAGACGTTTGCCATCCTGGAACGTCAGTTCGATAATGGTTATTGGGAATTACAGATATAGCTTTATAGCCTTGTTCAATCAACCAATGCTTAACGCGTTGAGATGCTTTCCAAATTTTTCGGTGAATCTCAAAATTTTCTTGTTCATGAATTCCACGAATAGTTGGGTCTTCTTTTCCTAAATATTTCATGATCATATCTTTATCAAAAGGTATGAAAAATCCTACTGCAGATTGCGCCTCAGGAAGTAGATAGGTAAGGTCAGTTCCTGGTATATCTGACTTCATGGTATCAAGTGTTGCAAAACCAACTTTTTTTGCTCCACCCTCAAGCAACATTCCTTCTATATCTTTTTCTAATGTAATAAATAATCACCTTAAGTTTTGTTTTTTGTTTTATTGGTTTTCTATTTTTTTTAATTTTATTATTTTTTAGTTAAGATTCTGAACGCATCATTCCCCTCCCTAGCGGAATTTTTTCTCTTTCAAATCTCTTCATAGTAATTGCGTCTTCGGGGCAAGTTACAGCGCACAATCCACATCCCACACACTTATCTGAATTAACATGTGCAAAATCATCAACAGTAATGGCATCGAATTTACATCTCTCAATACACGTCCCACAGGCAACACATAACTCCTCATCAATACTAGAAATATAATTGGCTCTTCCTATCGCTCTAGGATTATCTAACCTTGTCAATCCAGCTAAATTTCCACAACAACACTCACAGCATTGACAAAGAATATGAGCGTTAGTAGAAGTATTGTCTGTCATATGAACGAGCCCGAGTTCGTTAGCCTCAATCGTAATTTTTTTTGCTTCCTCCTTCGTAATGGCTTTTATTGCTGAGTCTCCGCTCTCTATCGATATCTTGGCAGCCATTCCGAAAAGCATACAATTATTAATTGGATATTTCCCTTTACATTTTCTATTTCCCTCAATTTCCCTTCTCGAACGACAAGGACAAGGAAGAAGAGCAATTTCAGTTTGACTATCAATTAGTTCATAAACAGCTTCTATAGGAACAATTTCATGACTAGTATCTATTTTTTCTTGTACTGTTAGAACTCTGGTTCGAGGAGTCCCAGATCTTCTTGTCTCCCAGGTTCTATAATAACCACCATCAAAATAATCTCTACTTAAATTAGCAAATTCCACAATATCTTCCCGATCCAGATTCTCTTGAAAAATAAATGGTGCATCATGGATCTGTAAAGGAGAGGGTCGAGCATAAAAATTTCCCATTTTAACTATAAATCCTCTTTTTACTGGTTCTTCTAACTTTGAGCTTAATTTAGTTATGTCAATGTTCAAGATTTTTGCTATTTTTTTAATATCTAATAATTTAGGCACAATAGGAAGTTCTAACACTATTTTTACGAGTTCAGGATCCCACATTAAGCTTAAATATTCAAGATATGCTTCTTTTGGCTCCCCATTTTCATCTGCTGGATAAGATTGTGCGGAAAATTTATATTCTTTAGCTATTTTTATCAAATCTGCTCTATGTTCTTCATTTACAATCATTTTTTCTTTTCTATCCTTTTTTATTTTTCCTATTTACATATTCTTTAAAAGTTATTTTTTTTGATATTATTATGATTAACTATTATTTAAAGATAATTCTCAGTGCTTATCATTAGTGTAAAGTTTAAATAAAAGACCTTCTAATCTTAATTTAATGATTAAAAATGGAGAAAAACGAGATTTTTCAAAGGAAATTCTTAACTTTCTTTTAATTAATCCTTCCGGTGTTACGATTACTGATATTGCCAAGGGTATTAATACATCTAGGATTACCGCTAGCAAATATGTTGCTATTCTTGAAGCAAAGAAAAAGGTATCAACCAAGCAAATTGGAGCATATACTCTCTATTACAATGTACAAAGAGGTTTAATACCTAAAGTTATTACACTTTCTTTTTATTCTGGATTATTAAAAGGATTAAAAGAAGATATTATAGAAAAGGAAAAATTTAAGAAATATGGTAATATAATAGCTGAATTTATGAAGTTTCCTTACGGCTCAACCATTTCTGATGCTGTATTGCCAAAAGATAGTAGTAATAATGATAAATTTCTTGAATATATAGGAGACCATATCTCTATTCTTAACTTTATTCACGAACAAAAACCTAAAATAACAACCAAACTGATGGGTGAAGAGGCATTATATACAATAAGAGATATAGAGTTATTTGAGAAATCTGAGCATTTTGATGTTCATTATTATATTGCTTCAGGCGTTCTTGAGAAAATAGTTTCAAGGCAGTTTCCGAAAGCATTCTGCAATGTTGAGAAAATAGATGTAGAAAAACGGTTGGTAAAAATATCTCTTAAACTTAACTAAAGAAAGTATGAACCATGAGATCATTTAAGGTTTTAAATAGATCAACTACGTTTTTAAAAATATACTAAAACTTTGAAGTATTATAACAATAAATTATTACTTCATATGAAAAGATTATAATCATTTGGCTACAGTGAAGTTAGGAAAGGTAAGAAATAGGGCATATAGAAAGTGGCTTCTAAAACACCTCTTTAGACACAAATACCTTGTAATGTTAGTTATTATGGGAATTTTTGTGGTAAGTTTAGGTGTTACTATAATGCCAATAATAATCGGTAGTATTATTGACAATGTCTTAATAACTCGAGATTTAGGCAATTTACTGATATTACTTGTTATCGGGCTTTCTGTATCTTTTGCCTATAATTTATCTGATTATTTGGTAATGATGCTGGGGCACTTTCTTGGCTTGAAAATTGAAAAAAATATGAGACAAGAATTTTTTGACACAATCCAATTAAAAACTCTAAGTTTTCATGATAGTATTCGAACAGGGGATTTACTTGCATTTGCTACGAATGATGTCCGAGTAATTAATACAATGATCGCCCATGGGAGTTTTTTTATTTATCCTTTTATCCAAATATTCATAACTTTATACTTATTAATCGAAATTTTGGATTATCGTTTAGCTTTATTTAGTTTGCCTTTCATAGTTTTATACTTTTATTTTATTTTATATTATCGAAAAAGTCTTTCTCCTTTTGTTGCTAATCGAATGAAAAAGTATTCAAATTTAGCCGTAGTGTTACAAGACTCAATAAGTGGTGCACCTGTAGTAAGAGCTTTTAATGCTGAAAAGTTAGAAAGAAAAAAATTTAGTCGATCTGTAATTGATTACAAGAATAATATGATTGGGATAAATTTAGTCCAAGCAAGATATTATGCACTACTAATCCTTTATCTATTGATAGGATGCACGCTTTTAATATGTTGTTTTTTTGTCTATCAAAATACATTAACGGTGGGTGATCTAGTTGCTATCAACATCCTCTTTATAGCACTTATCGAACCTACAAGAATGATTCATTGGTCTACCAATGATATGATGAATGGATTTGCTGCTGCTTCGCGATTATACACTTCACTTTCTAAAGGAGAAATTGAGACTGACAAAGATACGACTCTAAAATGGCCAGAAAAGTTCAAAGGGAAAATTGAATTCAAGAACGTTTCATTTACTCATGATAACGAAATAAAAAATCCTCGACCTACCCTAAGTAATATAACCTTTAGTATTGAACCATTTCAAAGGGTTGCTCTTGTTGGTCCTACTGGATGTGGGAAGTCAACTTTAGCAAAATTAATTTTATCTCTTTATGAGCCACAAGAAGGTTCTATCCTTTTGGATGGGGTAGATATTAAAAATTACCCTCTTGAAGCCTTAAGAAAGCATATTGGTTATATTGAACAAGAAGTCTATCTATATCCAAGATCTATTAAAGAAAATATTAAATTTGGCAAACCTGATGCCACAGAGGAAGAAATTCTTAAAGCCGCAGAATTAGCTCAGGTTGATGATTTTGTTAAAGAACGTCCTAAAGGATATGACTCTATTGTGGGTGAGAGAGGAATAAGACTCTCCGGAGGAGAAAAACAACGTATTGCTATAGCGCGAGCATTCTTAACAAACCCCAAAATTCTTATTTTTGATGACTCTGTTTCCGCAGTTGATAGTGAAACAGAAGAGAAAATAGGGCGTGCTATGGAAAATATTTTAAGAGACAGGACCACGATAATTATTACTCACCGTTTGCACACGATAAGAACTTCAGATAAGATAATCCTACTTAAACATGGAAAAATTGTGGCAGAAGGTAAGCATAATGAATTGTTCCAAAGTTCAGAGGACTATAGACGAATCTTTGGTAAAAGAATCACTCAATCACATATAATTGCTAAAAGAGGAGGGAGATGAGTAAAAATGGGGCTCTATGCGGGATTAATGAGAGAAGATCAAAAACGAAATTATTCTGATAGGGAATTATTTTTTCGATATATCAAAAGAATTACTCTTTTTAAAAGAAGCGTAATTCGAATAGCAATTTTCATTATAATTTCAGCAGGAGCAGATATTCTTAATCCCCTCTTACTTTCATATATTGTAGATGAATTTATCAAGATAGATCCAAATTATTTTCTAATTCTTGGTGCTTCTTTCTTTTATATTATATTATATGGAATAATATGGTTGATGTTTTATCTTCAATATAAAGAGATAGCTAAGTTTGTTCCTTTTTTTGCGGAACGTCTCCGAATGGACATTTTTGATAAATTACAAGAACAGGATATGAGTTTTTTTGATAACCATCAAACAGGGGGATTAAACACCAGAGTTACTAACGATGTTGTTGATTTTGGAGATATAACGTTTTTAATAGTAGAAACAATTGGAAATCTTTTTCTAAGTGGTTTAACTCTTGCTATCCTTCTCTGGTTAAACGCTTTTTTGGCTCTCATTGCTCTTGCAACGGTTCCCCTTATCTTATTGATGATGTTTTCTCTAAGGAAGTTAGCTAGAACTGTAAGTAGAAAATATAGGAAGGCTCTAGATAATGTTAATATATCAATGGTTGAATTAGTTGAAGGTATACATGTTTGTAAAAGTTATGGACAAGAATCAATGGTTTCTGAACAATTTGATGAAACAAACAAAAATTATTTTAAATCCGGATTTAGATTAACTGCTATAACACATCTTTGGAGAAGACTCCTTGGATTTGTCTCCACACTTACATTTATTGTCATTATGTATATAGGAGGTCAGCTTGTTTTTAGAGATTTGTTAAGTCCTGGAAGACTTTTTATATTTTATCTTTATCTCCCAACATTTTTCCGTCCTATTATGGTGCTTGCTACCTTTTTTCCTCAATTCAGTACAGGCATGGCTGCATACGAACGGATTCTTGAAATTCTTGATGCGACTCCAAATGTAAACCAAAATTCTGGTGCTATCGATGTAGGAAAAGTAGAAGGAGAGATTGAATTTGAAAATGTCGATTTTAGTTATAATAGTAATGAGATGGTTTTTAAAGGATTGAATCTCAAAATAAAAAAAGGAGAAAAACTTGCGATAGTTGGGCATACTGGTTCAGGGAAAACATCCTTAGTTTCATTACTTGCAAGATATTATGAATTCCAAGGTGGTTCAATTAAGATTGATGGAATTGACATTAGAAATATGAGTTTGGGATCCTACAGAAAGAATCTTGGCATTGTTCAGCAAGATGTTTTTCTTTTTTCGGGAACAATAGAAGAAAATATCCGATATGGAAGGCAAGATGCGTCTGAAGAAGATTTAAAGAATGCGGTTACTGCTGTACATGCTGATGAACTAATCGAATATTTACCAGAAGGTTTTCAAACTCAAGTAGGAGAAAGAGGAAAAGGAGTTTCAGCAGGCCAAAGACAATTAATAAGTTTTGCTCGAGCATTGCTAACGAATCCTAAAATTTTGATACTTGATGAAGCAACATCTAGCGTAGATGCTTATACAGAAGCAATAATTCAAGAGGCACTTGATGTTTTATTATCCAATCGAACCTCTATCATAATCGCACATAGGCTATCTACTGTTGTTAATGCTGATAGAATAATAGTGATGGATCATGGACAGATAATTGAAGAGGGTGATCACAGTTCATTGCTTGCTAAAGGTGGAAAATATGCTCAATTGTATAAGCAGTATTTTGAACATCAAAGCCTGGATTGGCAACCTACATATACAGCTTCAGAAGTTCATGGTTCTAAATAATTCAGGTTATTTAATATTATAAGAATAAATTTATTGAAAAACATATTATTACTAGCTTAGTTTTAGAAATATAGAAAAATTGGGTCTGTTTATATCGAGTTCTAGGAAAAAATGAATGAACGAATAAAAAAACTACGTACTCAAAGTCTTAAGGCAATCCCTTATCTCTCTTTAGAACGAGCCCTATTAATAACAGAATTCTTTAAAACTGGTGCTGCACATAGATATTCCCATCCCGTCGCGAGAGCAAAAGCATTCAAATATATTCTTGAGAATAAAAACATCTGTATTAATGAAGGTGAGTTAATTGTCGGAGAACGTGGTCCAGAACCAAAAGCAACACCAACATATCCAGAGGTGTGCTGTCACAGCCTACAAGACTTAGATATTTTAAACACTCGAGATAAAATATCATTTAAAGTATCCGAGGAAACAAGAAAAAAGACTAAAGAATTAATTATTCCATATTGGAAAGACAAGTCAATTCGAGATAAAATTTTCTCTCAGATGGATCAAAATTGGCTGGATTCTTATGATGCAGGGATTTTTACTGAATTTATGGAACAAAGAGCACCCGGACATACTGCTGGAGGAGGAAATATCTGGAGAAAAGGTTTTTTAGATTTTAAAAAAGAAATTAAGGAATGTATTGAAAACCTAGATTTTTATAATGATCCCGAAGCATTCAGCAAACGAGAACAGCTTAATGCTATGGATATTGCAGCAGATGCGATAATACTATACGCGAAACGCCATTCTCAAGAGGTTATTCAATTAGCAGAAATTGAATCTGATCCTGCAAGAAAAGAAGAATTGAAAAAAATAGCAGAGATATGTTCCAATGTTCCTGAAAATGCACCCAAAACTTTTTGGGAAGCATTACAACATTACTGGTTTATTCATTTAGGCGTTATAACTGAATTTAATACTTGGGATGCCTTTAATCCAGGTCGCTTAGATCAACATCTTTTTCCTTTTTATAAAAAAGATTTGGCTGAAGGTGTATTATCAAAAGAAAAAGCAATAGAGCTCCTACAAGCATTTTGGGTTAAATTTAATAATCAGCCTGCACCTCCAAAAGTAGGAGTTACAGCTGAAGAAAGTAATACTTATACTGATTTTTGCAATATCAATATTGGTGGCCTAAAAGAAGATGGATCTGACGGAGTAAATGACCTCTCATATATCCTTTTAGATGTAATTGAGGAAATGCGGATCTTACAACCTAGTAGCAATGTTCAGATCAGTAGAAAAACTCCTGATGAATTCTTAAAACGAGCAATTAATATAATAAAAACAGGATTTGGTCAACCTTCTGTTTTTAACACTGATGCGATTATCCAAGAATTAACTCGTCAAAATAAATCAAAAATTGATGCCTATAATAGTGGGGCAAGTGGTTGTGTTGAATCAGGTGCTTTTGGAAAGGAAGCTTACATTCTTACTGGATATTTTAATTTAGTAAAAATTCTTGAAATAACATTACATAACGGTTTTGATCCATTAACTAAAAAAACTATTGGGTTAAAAACAGGAGATCCCACTAGATTTGAAAGTTTTGATGAGTTATTTGAAGCTTATAAAAAACAGGTTAATCATTTCATAGATATTAAAATTAAAGGAAACCAAATAATAGAACGTATTTGGGCTCAAAATCCTGCACCATTTTTATCACTTCTAATAGAAG
>JAHQWY010000037.1 GCA_029856445.1 Promethearchaeia archaeon | reverse complement strand
GATCCTCCAGATGTCATTAAAGAAGAAAATAAAGACAAATTTATAGATCTTATTAATTCTTATTCTCTAAAAAAACAGATTCACGGACCTTTTATTGATGTAAATTTATGTACTCATAATGATATAATATCTAACGCATCAGTAGATTCTTATCTAAAAACGGTAAAAATTTGTGAGGATCTAAGAGTTAAACTTCTAACTATTCATCCTGGACTAGCAAATTTTCTTATAAATTCAATTAGAGATTATAATAGAGTACAATTAGCTAAATCAATTCAAAAATTATTAAATTCAATGGAAAGCTCAGACGTGAGAATTTGTTTAGAAAATATGCCAAAAAATACTCACATAATGCTTGATGAAAATGATATTAAGAAAACTATTGCTAAAATTGACCACAAGGATCTTTATCTTACATATGATACAAGCCACTTTTACACCTGTGATGGGGATATTAACATTTTATGGGATTATTTCAACAAAATAATTAAAAATGTTCACTTAGTCGATAATTTTAGTAAAAATTCAGACACTCATCCACCTTTGGGAACGGGAAAAGTGAATTTCTATAAAATATTTGAAGTTATGAAAACGCATAATTATCAAGGACCAATTATTATTGAATTATCTACAGTAAAAGATTTGCCTCAGAGTATTGATTTTATCAATAAATTTCTATAAAAAGAAGATAAGTATAAAGATTATATTCAAACATATTTTTATGATCTTATTATGCCAATAATTTCCTTACAAGTCAGTGATGACTTATTAGAGAGATTTGATAAAGTCCGAAATGAAAGCGGTTTTAATTCGAAAAGTGAAGCTTTAAGAGATTCTATAATAAATTTTATTGAAAAACATGAAAAGTTTGATAACTTAGAAGGATATAAAATTATGACAATAAGTCTTGTTTATCCTTTCAAGGAAATAATTATTAATCAAATCTCTGAAATATATTCGAAATTTCACCAAATCATTAAAACCATAACAGATTGGCGTATAGTGGAGAAAAAAATTGAATTAATCCTAATAGTTGGAGAAGTTGATTTAATTAAGGATTTATACAAGGAATTAGCTAAAGTCAAGGATGTTACGTGTTCTATTCGTGAAATTATTATAGATTAATATAATTTCAGTCAAATCGGAGTGAAAAATCTACTTGTTCAGATGGAAATTGAGTCAACTGACCTGAGCTTATAACATCAGGCTCTGAAAGCAGATAATCAACGATATTTTCTGGATTTATCCCCCCAGAAACTTCAATAATTACTTGGTCTCGAAGGTTATTTTGTTTTAGTAAATTGATGGCATCCTCTACCTGATCAGGATTAAAATTATCCATCATGATGATATCTGCCCCATTTCTCGCAGCAATTAATACATCCTCTACTTTCTCAATTTCAATTTCAATTTTTTTGGTAAAGCTAGCAATTTTTTTCACATTTCTTAAAAGTTGCTCTACATCTCCTTTATAAAATCTCAAATGAGTATCTTTTAATAAAAAATCATCTAAAGAAAACCTATGCGTATCTCCACCACCTATTTCAACAGCTTTCTTTTGAAATATCCTTATTCCGGGTATAGTTTTTCGTGTACATGCGATTTTTACACTTTTCCCAGAATTTTTTATTATTTCTACAAATTTTCTCGTCGTTGAAGTGATCGCACTCATATGAGTTATAAGATTGAGCCCTACTCTTTCTCCTAACAAAATATCTTTTACTTTTCCTTTTAATTCAGCGATTATATCCCCTTTATTAAACGGTTCTCCATCTTGTTTCTTAATAACTATAGTAACATTCAATAAATCGAAAAGTATTTTTAACTCTTCTAGTCCCGAAATATATCCTGAACTTTTAGCAATAACTTTAGCAGTTGTTTCAGCACGATAAGGGATAATACTTGAGGAGACATCTGCATAACTGCAATCTTCTTCAATAAATTCCTTGAGTTTTCTTCGAATAATAAACCGATTATAATAACTCATGTTTGGCACATTTAATTATGGTATAATTATTATAAGTTAAAAATTAAATAAATTATATGGTTGCTATAGAAAAACTCATTATACCGAATAATGAATTTAAACTAGAAGCGGAATTATTTCAATCAAAAAATGGTAAAGAAAAACCTATAGTGTTAATTTGTCATCCTCATCCTCAATTTGGGGGTAATATGTACAATAACGTGGTATCTGGAGTTTTTAACAAATTAATCGCAAATGATTTTTCCTGCTTAAGGTTTAATTTTAGAGGTGTTGGAGGATCCACAGGATCACATTCAGGTGGATTGGGTGAATTAAGTGACGTCCATGTTTGCGTTGATTATTTAATAAAAGAAAGTTTTGAGAGAATTCTTATATGCGGGTATTCATATGGGGCTGCAATAGGGTGTTCGGCTGTGAATTATTCCGAAAAAATAATTGGATTCATCTCTATTTCTTTTCCCTGGGGATTTATGGGAACATACAAAGAAAAATCCCAAACTTCAAAACCAAAACTGTTTATTCAAGGAAGTAGAGATGAAGTCGCTCGTTTTGATAATTTTCAGAAAAATTATGAATTCTACTTAGATCCAAAAAAAAGTAAAATAATTGATACTGATCATTTTTATTGGGGTTATGAAGATATAGTTGCTGAAGAAGTTTTAGCTTTTTTACGTGATTTTTAGAAGGAGATTACTAAATAACTCTCCTTCCTTAAAGTATCTAACTTTTTATAAAAAATGCAGTAAAAAATAAGACATAAAATTAAAGCGAAGAAAGTTTTTCTAAATCTCTTTTACTATTTTCTTCTGCCCAATCTAGGAGTTGATCGATATACTTCTCAATTTCCTCGCTTTCAGGTAGTTTGGTTAAAACGGCTAAAAGGAATTGAGTTTTATCATCACTCATTATAATATTTCTCATAATAATATAATCATCTTTATATTTTATCTTCATACTCCTGACTTCAGATAAATCCATTTCCTCAGCAGCCTTGTAAGCAGCATCGCTTAATAAAGATCCCATTGCTGCCACTACTCTTTCATCTATTTTTTCTTCTTTTTGAGAGGCTAATACTAGACCTGCAGAAGTAGCAAAAAGTGAAGCACGAAAATTTCCATTATCATTAAGTTCTTTAAGTACTAAACCGAGTCTACTTACCAACTTTACGCACACTCTTTCATAATTAATTGATTAGTAATTTTAAGGAAATAATTATAAATTTTTATTGAATAAGTATTTAAATATATTTCGTAAGCATTAAGTTTCGTTGTATAATAAATATGAGTTAAATAATATTTAAATTATTTGAATTATCATAATTCCGCTAGTGTGTTTTATAGTATACTTTTATAGTCTGTTTTAACAACCTAAATGCATGGGTTTGTTAAATTTATGAATTCAAAAACTTTCTATAGTTTCAATGTTATAATGAAGGTAGATATTATATCATTCTCATCAATTTTTAATGTTATTACCGTAGGTTTTGCTACAGGTTTAAGGAATCCCGGTTTTTGTGGAGGTGCATTCGGGTTTATAGGAGAACCTGGATTTAAAAGCAGAGTATTAAACTTGGTCCCTTGTATAAGAGGGACATGGGTATGTCCAAAAATAATAATATGTAGATCATGTTCTTTCATAAATTCTTCAAGATTTTCAGGTAATATATGGATTACCCCAATATTATAACGACTAGCAGAGAATTTAATAAATTTTTCTAAATTCTCTATCTCATCAGCATTTCCTTTTACACAAGAAACAGGAGCTATTTTTTCAAGCTCACTCAGAAAAAATAGTTCACAAACATCCCCCGCATGAATAATTTTATCGGCTTCTTTGAAAACATTTTCTAATTGACTGATAAGAGATGTTATTCGATCTTTTTCAGTATGAGAGGTTATATGAGTGTCAGAAATTATCCCTAACTTCATTAACACGACGCTCCTTTAAATTGCTATTAAAAAGCCCATAAGGAAGATTAAGCATCCTACTAATATATCAATAAATACACGGAATAAGCTATCATCTATTGTTCTTTCATCAGAATCCTTCTTAAAATACGTTTTAAAAAGTTTAAAACCATTCGACATTCCTCGCCTGACATTAGAAAATGACCATACTAATAATAAACAAACGATAGTAAACAATATACCAATTATAAATAAAGGAATATACACTAAAAAAGCTACTACTTTGAAACTATTACCATGCCAAAAGCTCCAGATTATATGGGTCGCCACAATATTATTAAGCGCGTGTGCAATTATTGCAGGGAGAATCCACATTTTTCTCAATACCACTAATGATAAAATTATACCAATTATAAAAGCTTGTAAAAACCATAATAATGGGTATAAAGAAGGATGTTCAAGTAGATAGGCTAAATGCCCTAATCCAAAATAAAGAGAAGATATAATTACCGCTGACATTTTAAAAAAATATTCACTGCCTCGTTTCGTTAAAAAGCCTCTCGCAAGCGTTTCTTCAGTCACAGAAACAGATATCTGAATTATAATAGCGGAAATTAAAAATATAAGGTAGCTATTTTCAATTCCTGGTAAGAGATATGCATTTGTGGTTACGATTAAAACATTTGCCTGATATTCAATAAGATCTGGGATTAGTAGATAACCGAAAAAATCCATAGGTAAGAAAACTAAAAAGAAAATTAAGAACCCATACAATATTTGATATTTATAATTTTTTTTAGAAACTTTAAATAATCTTAAATGCCCTGTTGCTGGAGAGATATCTTCATCGATTATTACTTTTTTTTTCTGAAATTCAAATATCAGATTAGTTAGATATAGAATTAAAGGGATCCCTAAGAAAATCATTACCATTCTTATTAAATAAAAAAGTACCCCATAGAGAATGGTATTTTCCTCAGCTATCAATGGAACTATAAATAATGGAATTAAAAGGAGGATAAATAAAAAAATGAATACAAATGCAACATCATACAGAAAAAAAGTAAACCTTTTTCTCGCTATCCTTTTCTTTTCTAAAGAAAAAACCATATCTATTTCCTCTCGTTTTGATAAAAAATTATTGAATTGAAGAATTAAAAACTTTATGTTTACTGACTTTAATTATTCCAATTCAATTTCTTCCGCTTCAGGAATTCCGTTTCTTGCTCCTAATTTCTCAATACATTTGCTAGCTATAAAATTACCAAGTCTAACATTTCGCTTAAGATCTTCAAATTCAAGGCTTTGATTTTGAACAAATCCGTATATAAAACCTGCTGAAAAGGCATCTCCTGCTCCTGTGGTATCCACAACATTTTTTGTTTTAATAGGTGGAAGTGTCTCAGCATTTTCGGGTGTTATTATTAAAGCCCCTTTATTACCCATAGTTATTACAACAACACTTATTCCTAAAGAAAACAAGTTGTCGGCTTTTTCCCTTACTGTGTTAAGTTTCAGTTCAGTTTTTTTAAATTTGAAAAGGGTGTTAAATTCTCTTTGAGATAAAACGAGTATATCTATTTTTTCCAAAAGAATTTTAATGTTCATAAATCCTTGTTCAATTATCAACATACCAGGATTTAAAATAACAGGTATTCTTCTATTTCTTCCGATAACAGCCGTCTTAACAAAAGGATCAATATTTTTCAGACTACTTAAATATATGATATTTCCCAAAGATATTTCATTTTCTATGATATCTTCTCTTGAAAGATAATTCGCAGCACCACTGTGAGCGTAAATTCTTCTTTCTCCTTCGCTATTTAATGCAATATAGGCAGATCCAGTTCTATGCTCGTTGCAATATTTAATTAATTCTGTGTTGACATCTACTTTCTTAAAATCATTAATTAATTTTAATCCAAATATATCTTTTTTCCCCACTTTTCCAATAAAAGCAGTCTTCAAACCTAATTTTGCACAAGCATAAGCAGTATTTGCAGCAGCCCCTCCAGATAATAATTCTAGATCAGAGACAAAGACTTCATCATCATCTTCGGGATGTCTCTCTACTTGAGCAACCATATCAACTAAAGCGGCTCCAATACAAATTACATCAAAATTTTTCCTCATTTTTAATAGGGTTAATTATATTTGAATGAACCAAATTCAGAATGAATCTCAACCATATTTTTATCCTTTAAAGGTGATTTCTCACAGTATCCAATAATTTTAGATGCAACATTAAATTTGTTAGCAATTGATATAATTTCTTTTGCTATTGCTTCTTCACAATACAATTCCATTCTATGTCCCATATTGAATACACAATACATTTCTTTCCATTGAGTTTCTGATGATTTTTGAATAATCTCAAAAATTTTTGGTACTGAAAACAGGTTATTTTTAATATATTTAATACCTTTACCATAGTTTAGGTTTTTCGTTTGCCCTCCTCCAGTATTATGAATGATCCCGTGAATCTTTGTTCTATATCTTTTTAATACTTCTGATAAAATTGGTGCGTATGTTCTTGTGGGTGATAATAACGCCTTCCCTATATTCAAATTTAAACCTTTTATAGGATCTGTCAATTTATTTCCACCAAAAAATACAAATTTCTCATCTAAGCCTTGATTAAAACATTCTGGATATTTATCATAATATTCATGAGAAAGCATTCCATGTCTAGCTAAAGTTAATCCATTACTTCCAATTCCACTATTATATTCCTCTTCATAGGAAGCTTTACCTGAACTTGCTAAACCTACAATTACATCATCTTCTTTAATATTTATAGCATTGATAACATCCTTTCTCTTCATACTAGAAAATACTGATGCATCCAGGAGGATAGTTTTAACTACATCACCAACATCAGCAGTTTCTCCACCACACATTATAACCTTTAAACCAAGGTCAGTCAATTTTTCACAATAAGTATAATACTCATCAATGATTGTAGAAATTATTTCTCCTGAAATTAGAGATTTATTTCTACCAAGATTATTCGATAAAAATATGTTCCCAGTTGCCCCTACACATAAAATATCATCGATATTCATTATCACAGCATCTCTAACAACTCCTCTGAAAACAGATATATCACCAGTTTCTTTATAATACATATAAGCTAAACTTGATTTGGTACCAGCCCCATCAGCATGAAAAATCGAACAATAGTCTTTTCGACCATTAACATCTTCTACAATCCTACAAAATGCTCCTGGAAAGAGGCCTTTATCTAAATTTTCAATAGCTTTATGGACTTCTTCCTTTTTAGAAGAAACTCCCAACTTGGAGTAAATATTATTATTTTCAGCCATTTTATTTGGCTACCATTTGTATTTATTTTTAAGAATTTTTAGTAGATTCTCAACTTGTTCAATTGCTTTTCCTATATATTTATGAGCATCAAATAAATCGGACAGTTCTTCTTTTGAAAATAGATTTGTGATCTTTTTATTCTCATTCAAAATATCTTTCATAGACCTATCTTCTTTTCTTGCTAAAATTGCGGCTTTTCTTAAAATTTCATGGCCCTCCTGCCTTCCTATTCCTTTGTTGACAAGTTGAACCATTACTTTTTCACTTAAGCATGCTCCTTTAGTTAGATTCAGATTTTCTTCTATTTTAACAGCATCAAACTCGATACCTTTAATATTTTCAATTAATTCCTTAGTTATATAGTCCAATAATATAAAATTTTCTCCTATAATTATTCGTTCCGATGCTGAGTTTGTAAGATCTCTTTCATCCTCTAATACAATATTATCTAAAGCAGGAATAACATTAGATTTTATTACTCTTGCGATGCTACAAATTCTCTCTGATTTATGAGGATTCCTTTTATGTGGCATGGTAGAGCTTCCAACTTGTTTTTCTTTGAATGGCTCAAACATCTCGGCTATTTCATTTCGCTGAAGCACTCGATATTGCCTTGCGATTTTAGCTAGAGTTTGTCCTATTAACGAGGTTAATAATATTACTTCAGCATGGCGATCTCGTTGAATCACTTGGTTGGCAATAATAACAGGATTTAAACCAAGTTTTTCCATAACTAATTTTTGTATGTCAATTCCTTTTTCTTCAAAACTCGCCATAGTACCGACAGCACCAGACATTTTGCCATAAGATATTCGTTCTAAGACTTCATATATTCTGTCAAGATGTCTATCTATCTCATATGCCCATACTCCAAATCTCATCCCATATGTCGTAGGGATCGCATGTTGCCCATGTGTTCTCCCAATACAGACTAGATCTTTTTTATCTTCAATAAGTTTAATCAAAGATTTCAATAATTTAATTAAAGAATTCTTAATGTAGTTCAAAGCTGCTTTTAACTGTAATGAAGTTGCTGTATCTTCGATATCATAACTTGTAGCTCCAAGATGAATATATTTACCAGCATCATCTTCACACTTTTCAGCTAACGCTTTTACCATAGCCATTAAATCATGATGAATTTCATTATCGATCTCTTTCACTCTTTCTAAATTTACATAATTTAGACTAGCCTTCTTTTTTATTTCTTTCGCAGCTTCTTTAGGAATGTTTCCTAACTCTCCATGAACTTCTGCTAAAACACCTTCAACTTTCAACCAATATTCTAATTTTCTTTCCTCAGTAAATAAATCAGCAATATCAGTTCGATATCTTGTTTCAATAGGATGAATAAATTTATGATCCATAATTTCTACTTTTTTTTTCTTACTTATAATTAAAATAATGATTCATCAAGAAATATATCTTATTTTATTTAAGGTAAAATAATTTCAATAAATATAGAGTAAATCCTTTTTTAACTAAATAGAAATTTGTACCGTGCGCCAGTAGATAATAAAAATCATTAAATCTTTTGGCTAATTTAAATTAAATTTTTTTATTAACTCCAATTATTTTGTATGTACAATAAAAAAAAATACTTTTTTTTCCGATGTTATAGATGTGGGGAGTGGTACTACACGAACCGAGTTATTAAAACAAAGAAATGTTGGAAATGTAATTATTCATTTTCATTTAAAAATTCCACTAAGTTTTCTAGAATATGCACAGTAAAAGGAGCAATTACAATTATTAAAGAGCTGAAGACAAAATCTTGATTATTTTGTAAAAGTCATATTTTAAGATATGTTTAAGTTATGTTGCTGACTTAAAAAACAAAGGTATTTAAGATAGTTTTCTACAATTTTTTTATTAAACATCTTTACCCAAAATACAATAAAATTAAATTTGGTTCAAAATACAACTGAGAAAAAAAAATATGGATTTCGACGATGATTTAAAGGACATAGATGATAAATTAATAAAAGAACTGAACACTATCGCTAGAGATAAAATTGAATATTGGGATGTTAGAACTGGAGTGAGTCGTGGAGCAACATTAGATTTCACAGATTTAAAAAGTAAGGAAATCTCCTCTCATTATATTACTGAATGTGGAATTAGAGCTTTTATTAATGGAGGGTGGGGTTTTTACGTTTTAAAAGATCTTAATAGAAAAGCAATATTAGATGGATTTCAGAAAGCCATTAAGCTAGCAAGGTTATCTGAATCATTATGTAGAAATAAATTCAAAATTATACCCCATGAACCATTAATTAAAGAATTCAAAGTGCATGTTAGAGACAAATTAGATGAGGTTGATATTGAAGAGAAAATAAATCGAGTTAAAAATCATGAAAAAGCTGCTGCTGAATATTCACCAAAAGTAAAAAATACCCATACATTATATGTTGATGGTCACGCTAATAGTTTATTGATCAATTCTTTTAATACCCACATTTTTCAAGACTTATCATTTTTAAGGCTGTTCAGTCTGGTTTATACTCAAGAAAATGGAATACTTCAAAGAGCTATAAATTCAGTAGGTGGTATTGGAGGTTTTGAAATTATGAAAACAGAAAAAGCAGAAAATTTGAGTATAAAAACAGCAAAAGAAGCTGTTGATTTGCTCAAAGCAAAATCTCCTATTGGCGGTAAATTCACAATTATAACTGATCCAAAATTAACAGGTACTTTGATTCACGAAGCATTCGGACATGCTGTCGAAGCAGATTTAGTCTTAAATAATGATAGTATACTAAAAGGGAAGATTGGTGAGAAAGTCGCCTCAGAAAATGTTAATATAATAGATAATCCAACTATGGGTCAAGGAAAAAAATTCAATTTACCTTACGATCTATTTGGATGTTATTTCGTAGATGATGAAGGAATTCCATCACAGAAAACTAATATTATAGAAAATGGAATTCTAAAGAGTTATTTGCATAATTTGGAGACTTCCTCGAGAATGGATACTTTGCCTAACGGTCATGGAAGATCATCATCATTTTCTTCCAGACCTCAAGTTCGTATGGGTTTTACCTTTATAGAACCAGGAGATTGGAGTTTAGAGGAGATAATTAAAGGCACCAAAAATGGAATTCTTTGTGAGGATTTCCAATACGGCTATACTGATCCATCCACTGGAAATTTCCAGTTCAAGTGTAAATTTTCATACAAGATCAGTAATGGAGAGAAAAAAGAATTGATGAGAGATGTCTCTTTAAGTGGAATGATTCTTGAAGTATTAAATAAAATTTCAGCTATCGGAAAAGAAGTTAATTATTCAGATGGAATGTGCGGAAAAGGTGGCCAAAGCGTTCGGGTTTGTGATGGTGGTCCTTATATTCGTATCGAGGATATCACCGTAGGAGGGTTGAATTAAATGCAAGGTGATTCTGACATATTTAATTTGGCAAGCTATGGTCTAAAGCTAATTGAACAGAGTACCCATGAAATAAAATGTGCTGAAATCTTTTTTGAAAAGAATAACTATATTAGTATTGAAATTGAAGAAAATTCAGTTAAAAATAGTGAAACTGGGCAGGATAATGGAGTTTCTGTTCGAGTTATTAATAGAAAAGGAGCTTTAGGATTTGCATTTTCAAATAAATTAAAAAAAAAAACAGTTCAAGGTCTTTGTAATACTGCGCTAAAAATGATGAGCGTAAGTACGCCTGATCCAGATTTTTATGATTTACCTAGTGGTTATCAAAATTATCCAGTAGTAAAAGGTTTATTCGATAAAAATCTGAAAACTTTACAATTAGAAGACTCCCTGAGTTATATCAATACCTTAATTGAAGTTTGTGATCAAGATGAATATGCAATATCTCAATCTGGAAGTTTTATCTCGAATTATACTAAAACAAACATATTTAATTCTAATGGTTTAGAAGTTTCAGGAAAAGATACAAGTTGTTCACTATCTTCACATATCATTGTTAAAGATAAAGTGAGTAAAGAAACCTCAGATGGCTATGAATGGCAATCTGAACGAAATATAAAAAGATTAGATGCATATGATCTAGCTAACACTGCCCTTGAGGGTGCTAAAAGAAACCTTAATAGGAAAAAAATAAAAAGTAAAAAACTCCCTATTATTCTAAGCCCAAAAGGGACTATACAGTTAATAATGAGACCTCTTGCTTCTGCTATAAATGGAGAATCCTTCCAATACAAAAGAACCTTTCTTGTAGATAAAAGGAATGAAATAATTGGGTCAAATTATTTAAATATCGAAGATAATGGTCTGATAGATGATGCAGTTGGATCTGCAATTTTCGATGGAGAAGGTGTTCCTTGTAGAAATAAAAAAATCTTTGAAGAAGGCAAATTCCTAAAAACTGGGTTATTACACAATAGTTATACGGCAGGCAAAGAAGGTGTTGAAAGTACGGGAAATGCATCTAGAAGTTCATATAGTTCCATTCCTTCCATAGGAACTACTAATTTTATAATGAAAAATGGGGATTTTACTATAAATGAAATGATAAAGGATGTAAAAGAAGGAATCTTTTTTGATTATACTGGAGATTCCCCTAATATTTCCACTGGGGAATTTTCTGGCTTAATACTTCATGGAAATTTAATTATCAATGGAGAAATTAAAGAGCCTTTGAATGAAACTATGGTAGGTATAAACCTGTTGGAATTGTTCACAAACATTAACGCAGTGTCAAAAGAATACAAAATTTATGGTGCTTTTCAAGCACCTTATGTAAGAGTTAAGGATGTGCAAATTATAGGGGGAGAAAATTAATAGGTAATATTAAGTCTTAACCAAAGTATATTGTGGAACTCTAATATCGTATTTTTAATTTGCCATAATTCTGCTATTACTATTTTGTTTTCACCCATCTCCGAAAATGAAACATTTAATTTTCCTGAAAGCCAACTCTCCTTATTTTTTAATGTGAAATTTCCTATAGTAAAATTAAGAGAACCATCAGAACCAGAGTTAGGGTTCATAGAAGTCATATTATCACCTTTTTTAATCTGGATTTGAAAGAAAAAATCTCGATTTAGATAATTCTCAACCGTAAGATAAAAAGAGATATTCTCATTTAGAGAGGCTTCAGTGGGATAATTCTCCGCTTCTTGATTTTCATTTAAAATACCAAATGTGACATATCCGGGTTCAGGTTTAAAAATCTCATAGATAATAAAACCCGATATAATTACAATTCCAATAATTAAACAGATTTTTAGTAATATGTCAAATTCTTTTTTACTGGATTTTCTAATCTTTTTTATGTCTTTGCTGTTTTCATTATCCATTATCTTTGAACCAGGCAATAGTTTTTTTAAGTCCATCTTCCAACGAAGTTGTTGGTTCCCAATTTAAAATTTTTTTTGCTTTAGTAATATCAGGACATCTTCGTACAGGATCATCAATAGGTAAGGGTTTAAATACTATTTTAGAATTTGAATTAGTTAAATCTTTGATAATCTTAGCTAATTCTAAAATTGTATACTCTTTATTATTACCTAAATTAATAACTTCTCCATTCGCTTCGTCTTTATAAACTATTTTAAGAATGCCTTCAATCTCATCTACAATATATATAAAAGATCTAGTCTGAGATCCATCCCCAAATATGGTTATATCATCATCATTTAAAGCTTGATGTATGAAATTTGGCACGACTCTTCCAAATTCTGGTCCATGTCGGATTCTAGGTCCAGAAGTATTAAATATTCTCACTATCTTTGTTCTCATTTGATGTTGAAGTTCATAAGCTTTAATAAAAGCCTCACCGGCTCTTTTAGATTCATCATAACAACTCCTTGGACCTACTGGGTATACGCTCTTGTAGGGAACCTTACACAAGATTTACGTGCCCAAAGTAAGTCTCTGGAGTTGGTATCGCTTCTTTAGGGGGATTTCCATAAACCTCAGAGGTACTCGTATAGAAAAATATCGAATTATGGAATTTTGCTATTCCTAGCGAATTTAATGTTCCAAGGGTATTGCTTCTAAGAATAGATATAGGTTCTTTCTGAAATTCAAATGGAGATGCTCGGCTAGCCATATGCATAACAATATCTATTTTCTTAATATCCCCTATACAAATACCTAATGGATGATAACTCATTCCAAAATATATAGGGTAAGATATGTCATGGTTTATAAATCTAAAATTATCTTTCTCCATTAAATGTTGAATATTTTTAGGTTGACCAGACGTTAAATTATCTAAACATATACAATAAGCCCCTTGTTCAACTAGAACATCACAAATCCACGAACCTAGGAAACCAGCTCCCCCAATTACTAAAATTGTCTTGCCTTTAAATGAGATATTATCTTTTTCAATGCGATTTATTATTTCATAAATATCATCTTTTAAGTCATAAACCAAAAGATATCCCTCTTTTTTTAGAAGTTGCCATGTTTTTATTAAATTCTCATGAATTAATTAAATTTATGAAATTACTTGTTGAATGAGTTTAGAGAGTTGTTATAATTTTATACTAGAAATTAATTCAAATTGATTTATAATATACGATTGAATTTTTTTTGAATGTTCTAAGGTAAGATCTGTATTAAAGGGTATTTCTATCAAGTATATATTATTTAAATTGCAAATTTCCTTTTTAATCTGATCTCTTTTAATATAATCTAACCATGTCTTATATCCTCTATCAGAATTTTCAAACCAGTAATTCGGAAATTCATAGTGTTGCTTACCATTATATTCAAATGCAATTTGAATTATTTTTCCATCTAATTTTATTTTTGCATAACCATCAAATCTCATTTTTCCCCTATAAATTTCAAGCTGATTTGGATTAGGAAAATTGACCTTATACCCTATAAACTCAGTCTTACCATTTTCCTTTGATAAATCAATGTCGATTGCCATTTCTATATATTTTAGATTCAAATCTCGTAGAAATAATTGGGGAAAGGGTACTCCAAAAATTGTTTTAAAATGTTCTCTAATTCTTTTTTCAAACTTTCCTTCTTCACTTGAACAAATTGTACACCATTGACCTCTTCTAATATTTGCGGGATTGTTCTTAAATGGAAAGTGATTTTTTTCACAACTCCACCAAAAAGAGACATAACTCGCAGTTTTATTTGTTGTTAATTGGTTATATGTTTCAAGAGTGAGTTCTTTATTACCATTCTTTGAATCTAAAATCTTACCTTCTACTCCTGTCTCTTCGTAACCTCGTATTCTCGCCAATTTAATTAATTCTGTATGTGTATATAACCCATTTTTACATATAGGACACCATGTGTTATCAAAAACTATATGACCTGGTTTAGCCCTCCATGGTGGATGTCCTTTAATACAACAATCCCACCAGAAATGGGTTTTGCTTGGTGTTTTATTTGTTGTTAATCTGCTATATGTTTCAAGAGCGAGTTCTTTATTACCATTTTTTGAATCTAAAATCTTACCTTCTACTCCTGTCTCTTCGTAACCTCGATTTCTCGCAATTTCTTTTAATCTTTCCAATGAAAAAGTAATCTTTTCGTCGTTCGCACAATTACGACACCATTTTCCTTTTAACAAATTGGATAGGAGACCCTCCCATGGACGGTGGTCATCCTTTCCACACCATATAGGAAATTTAATTTCAGTCCCTTTTTGATTTTTGATGAAAGTATAATATTCTTCTGATGTTAATTCTGGGTAATCATTTATAACTAGATTTTTATAATTAAGGTTTAAGCTTAATGCTTTTCCTTCGATTCCTGTCTTTTTTAAACCTAATTCTTTGATATAACTAACAAATTCTTCAAAAGATAATCTTCCGGTATATAATTTTCTAGAATAAAATTCTTTATACTTCTTTCTTAAATTTTCCGGTAAAAATTTCGAAACGATTCCTAGATTTCTGGATTTACAGTTTGAAATACCAATTGTCTGTAAATCCTTACCCAAAGAGCGACATATTGTACCATACGTAAGAACATCATTTTTAATCTTTATATAGTCGTAATAAAGACAAGAAAAGTATGTAAAAACAATTGATAAGACCCCAGAACCTTTAACTTCTAAATCTGATGGTGTCATTCCAATTTTTAATGCCAAATCATATAATTCTAATGATTTTTTATAAATTTTTTTTTTTTCATCTTTCTTCATGGAGAGATGATTAGTTATGATTTTAATGCTATTTCTAAATTTTTTATAATAATCATTATCAAATATTATCTTTCTTTTTGATATAACTTGAGTATTTTTTACAGGTAACCTATCGAAATTGAATAAAAACATTTTTAAATCATCACGTATGGTTTGTTCGAATCTAGGGAGTTCAGGATTATCCCAAAGCTTAGTAATTATGATAAATACTTTCCTTATCATCCAACGCAAATAACTGGTAAAATCTTTATGAAAACTGTTGTTCAATTTAATTTTTTTCTGTAATAAGTCTAGCCACTTATCGAACTCTTTCGCACTTATATTATTCAAATTTATTAAAAACTTATCATTAACTTGCTTGTTCATTATTGGACTAATCTTTACGTATAGATCATCTAAAATTTCTTTATTTAATACCATTCCTTCTGTATCTTGAGTCGGATCACACTCTAATGATCGAATGTGGGGATATATAAGTCGAGAGACTACAGTTTTCAAATCAACTTTAAACCTTACAGGGAAATCAGAGTCTTTCAATACTCTTTCTATCGGGTTCTTTCTATTTCGGAGGTTTTCATAAACACGTTGGATTAAACTGTGTGTATGATTACTATCATCAATTCTATTATTAAATTCAGTTTTTTTATCCCTTTCTTTGATAACTTCTGTTCCGCAATTTTCACAGAAGACGGATTCACAATTTTCAGAGATGTTATGAAGAATCTCATCAGGAATTTTTTCCCCGCAAAATTTGCAGGTTTTTTCGTCAATCATTAATTTTTAGATTAGTCAGATTATTTAAAAAAAAAAATTAGAATCTTCTTTTTTTCTTTCCAAAAAAAGTAGGACGAAATACTACTCAATATAGAGCCTTGCAAATCACTAACAGATAATTATTCAATAAGTAAAATATTTAGGCTGTTTTAGAGCCACAATATTGACAGAATTTTAATTCAATTGGATATAGTTCTCCACAATTTGGGCATTTCTGTAAAGATTTTTTTAATATCTCACGTCCTAACATCTGAAATACTTTATCGACATTCTCACCCGTTTTAGCAGATGTACTTACTAATTCCCCTTGAAAATTAAATTTTTCAAAAATTTGCTGTGCTTCTTCTATTTTCACTTTCCTTTTTAAATCGGTCTTTGCTTCAATCAATATCTTTGTTTTGGGTGAATTAGGAACAGAAGATATTACATTTATCCAATCATAAAGATCATTTAGTGAATCTGGATTAGTTACATCGTATAACATTAAAGCTCCAGAAGCACCTGAAACATAGGAAGGAAATAAAAGCCGGAATTTCTTTTCACCAGCGAAGTCCCAAATATTAAGTAAAATTTCTGTACCATCAACGATTACTTTTTTTGTCTCAAAATCAACTCCTATCGTAGATAATGTAGATATTTCAAATTTCCCTGTAGCAAATCGACGAATTAGCGATGTTTTTCCCACATTTTTAGCCCCAGCAACAACGACTTTAAACTTTATCATCTATACCTTCGCTTTAGTGATATTTTTTTCGTGAATTAAATTCAATAATATAATAAATAATTATTAAAAACGTTAAAAATCTTTTTTATCCTTTTAATCAATTAGAGATTATATACCTATTTGAATCTAATGATCATTCTTGTATTTATATCTACTAATTTTATAAATTTCTTGGGCAATTTTTTTTCCAATATTCTCAATTTTTGTTAAGTCTGGTATATCTGCTGAGAAGATATTTTGTAATGTATGGAATTCTTTTAAAAGATTTTTCGCTCGGGTAGTATTTACCCCAGGAATCCCCGCTACCAAATATTCTAAAAGACGAGAAGTTTCAATGGGAGCCTTATCAAACCTTAATTTTAAGGAACTACTACTATCTGATTGTTCTTTCTTAGCAAGTTGATATAAAAACATCGCAGTTTCTTTTGCATCTTTTGTTTTATAAATTGTAATCCCCAAATTCAAAATAATTGAGGTAATTGCTCCATAAATCGCATTTTCATTAAGAATTGAATTGTCAAATGGATCTTCTTCTAAAATTAAAATGGATCTTTCATATGTATCATTCAAATTTTTTAGTTCTTTAAATAATCTTCCATCTTTTATCGAGTCTGAAAAGTCTTGTGAACTTTTTCTCTCAATACCAACGCGTTCTGAAATTACATAGTCGCCAACA